>JAEYXC010000007.1 GCA_023428655.1 Bacillota bacterium
GTATCTAAATATACCTGATACCCTCTTCGCTGAAGCGCCTTTGCATAGCAATACATGAACATTTGATTGCCTAAACCACCGGCAATTTTTACAATGACCAATTTAAATCACCTCACTACAAGATTAATCCTTGCTTCTATATTTCTTACCCAGCTCTTTCAGCTTTAAATATATTTGTACCAGTACACTATTTTTTAGCTCTTCATATTCTCGCATCTTAATTTCATATAAATCCGGATGTATCATATCGTATATCGGAGGGCTCTTTATTTCCTCTCGCAGAATACACTCCTTCTTGGTTCGATTTACAAATACAACAATATTTTCCCGATACCATACCGGAATTTTTCTGTCGTTCCAGATCTGTGGACGTATGATATCAATGACATCATATCCCTGATTGTTAAACTTATTAATCCAATACGAAAGTCTCTGCTCGTTCACATGGTCATCCCCACCCTGCTTTAGAGTAGCTGCAGAAAATAAAACCACATCCGAAAGACGGCATAGATCCTCAACAAAACCCTTCGCTCTACTGGGTTTCAAATGCTCAGCAACCTCAAGGCTGATTGCCAAATCAAATTTTTCATTTAGTGTAATCTTATTCGAAAGATCCGTCGGTATAAATTCATCCTTTGAGATGACCAAATAATTTCGGTTTACATAATCACCGTCCAACCCTTTGACTCGCTCTACACCATGCTTTCTTAACTCGTTTAACCAGGTTCCGACCCCGCATCCTACATCAACTGCTGATTGAACCTGAAAATACTTCAATATAATTGCTTCAATCTTATTTGCCGAATATCTTGTCTCAAGGTTTCTATTTCGATAAAACGAGTCATTATATATCTTACTTTTATCCATGAAGCTCCTCCCACCACTGCTTATAACGATTATTCACTCATATACTGCAGTTAACCAGTGGTTATATTTATTAACATTTCCGCTTACTACCTCCATATATAATCCATGTACATCCCTAGTAAGCTTACCCGGTTTTCCGTCTCCTAATTGATACGCATCAACACTTAATACCGGCATTATTTCCATCGCCGATCCACATAAAAATGCCTCGTCGGCAAGATAAAGCTCTGTGCGATCGATGTCTCTTTCTACCACCTTTAACCCTAATTCATTTACAGCAAGCTCCATAATTGTCTTTCTTGTAATACTATCCAGGACAGATGCTGTTACCGGAGGTGTGATTAACGCGCCGTCCCTTATCAGGAAAATGCAGGATCCCGGTCCTTCCGCAATCTTCCCCTGTTCATTCATAAAAATAGCAGAATCATAACCGTGCTCCTGCGCCTCCAGTTGTGCTACCCTACTATTAATATAATTCGCACCCACCTTTGCCCTGGGTGACATATTCCGATCGCTAATCCGCAGCCAGGAGCTAATTCCACATTTCAAACCGGTATCTTCGTATATTACCGTTCTCTTCTTTGGTACAGGTGCAATAAACATATTAACCGGCTCCTTGGAACTCCAGGAGCCAAAGCCATCCACAAATACCGTTTGTCTAACCGCAATATCTTCACGATAATCATTTGCTTTGACAACATCAAGCATATATTGCTTCAATTCGCTTTTGGTATATTTGGGCAAAATCTGAAATAATTTCATCGATTCCAGTAATCTGGTATAATGATCCTCCAAACGAAAGGCATATAATTGCTGCTTTTCTTCATTCCAATAGCAACGAAGGCCTTCAAAGACATTCGCACCGAATTGTGCTGTTGGTGCCAGTACATTAATTCGGGCATCCTGGAGATGTACAATTTTACCGCCAAGCCAAACAAAACGTTCCTCTATTGTTGTATTCATAACACAACACTCCTTCTGTAGCCAAATTACTCCATGGCCCTATGATTCCATCAATGGTACCCTATTATGATTCTTCCGATAGCTTAAGAGATAATACTCTCATAGATATTGGCATAATAAGTGATTCCGCCAAGCTTATCCCCTAAGGTTTTCTCCAAAGTAAAATATCCGGATTCTAATAAAAATTGATGTCCAATGGGCTCCGCATAAAAAACCTTCACCTTTCTAGGCTTTCTCTTCAGACTCTCAATAATGTTACGGAATACAGATACGGATAATTCATAAGAAAACGGGTTAAAGAAAAAATAATAATCAAACTGGTCCAGCTGTAGCAACATACTTGAAGCATCCCCTAAATAGCAGTGTATTCCGGCCCTGAGCGGCTCCTCCACAGATGCATTCTCTACCGCTAGTTTCTGATAATCAAAATCCAGTCGCTGAATATTTTGGATCAAGGTATTATATATTTCTTCGGTATATTCCACTCCGCCAATTCTATGAAAGCCGCATTCCTGCAGCGCAATCATGCCGGCACCCTTACCGCAGCCGATATCCAATATGGCCTTGTCTTTCTTAAAGATCTGCTCCAGCTCAAAGGCAGTATAAATCAACCTGAAATCAGTTGGATAATAACCATGTGCTGATTTCCCTTTCACTTCACTTCTTCTTATTGAAGTTAACAGGTCAATACCCTTTTCACTTTCCAAATAATCGTAGTAGGATATACCGGGTCTGTTTTCACTCGCCATCGTTTGAATGTCGTAAAACTCATCCCACAAATGGATAACTTGCTCCTTTTGATATCCGGTTTTTGACCAATCCTCGCCTATATTTGAAAACTCAAGCTCCGGTCCAAGCTTACTCGGTAAGGTATTGATAATAATGTCCTTATCATCATACAGATAATATAAGGACATCATATGAAGCACCTGATCATGATTATCGCTTGCCCACCGATCGACAATACACTTTATTGTTTTTCCATAGTAAACCTCATAGAACCATCGAAGGAATTCACTGCTTGGTGATGAACCAAACAGGATTACTTGCTTATCCAAGGTCGGATTTAATATGGAGTCCAATTTCTTAACAAACTCATTCCAATGCGAACCTTCCCTCATAAAACTATCCACCATTCTTTTTTTATCGGTTAAAACGAATAGGTACGAAATAGATCCTCGAACTCCTCTTTCGCTTTGATTAAATATACCTCGTTACTACTCTCATCTAATTCCAATACAGGAAAATTCGGTAAAATAAATGGTGGTTTCATGACAATTGAATAGGATCCTACATTATGAAAGATGACATGGTCCCCTTCTGCGCATTTTCCATGAAAACCCTTATACAAATAATCCGATTCGATACAGGTGTATCCCCCAAAATCCATATCCTCATATTCTTGTTGCTCTAAATCTGAGGTATGGATAATTTCGATTGGTGGATTCTTACCATTTAGGGTTGGATTAATATTATATACACTCCCTAATAAGGTCGCGATCGCTTTACCCCGTACCTGTTTTATATTAACGATTTGTGATACAAATCGCATTGCATCCCCAGCTAAGGCACTTCCCGGTTCAATAACTAATTTCGGTTTCTTCTCCTCCGGGTAATCCTGAAAATCCAATGCAAAACGTTTGGCTATCGTTTCTGCATATTCTTTATAATTAGGAATATAAGTGCTGAATTGCTTTTTCAGGGATTCCTCCATTTTACCGAAGATCCCTCCGCCGAGACAGATAAACTCCGGAATTCCCTCGTAGTTTCGACGAACTACCTCCAGCATCCTTTCCACCCTCTGTTCCCACAGATCAATATTCCTCGCTGCAAAGTGGCAATGAAAGCCCTTTAAGTACAGATTTTTCTCTGCTTTAATTTGTTCTAATACTTTTTTAAACCCAGGACTTTCAACATCAAATCCAAAGCGTGAGATGATACCATCACCAATATCAAAATTACACCTTATCCCGATACCGATTAGCTTATCCGGATTATTTTGCGCAATTTTTTGTACCATTTGAAAATCATAGGTTGAATCAACATTAATAGTTGCACCTGCTAGAAGCAGTCTCTCCACTGCCTCTTTTTGCTTATAAGGACCATTAAAGGTGATTTTATCCGGAGTTACCCCAAGTCTTAGGGCTATGTCGCTTTCCATATCGGATACGACCTCCGCATATCCCCCCATCTCCTTCACAATCTTACAAAGTCTCGGTATATAATTTGTTTTATAGGAATAAGCAATAAAAGTTTTAGGGTAGTACGCTCTAAACTCCTCTAAAAGCTCCTTAAAATTTCGTCGAAACTTCTCTGTATCCAGTATATAGAAGGAGGCGCCGTAGGTTTGACAAAGCTCATTGATTCGTTTTGGTGTCAGCATCATATTATTTTCCTTCATCATTCTTAAAAGTTCTTGTGACTTCCTGTTACTTGTTTACGATCGTTTGAATAATTCGTTCAATATCCATATAGTTCTGTCGAAAATAATGACTGTCTTTATAAGGTAGCTTCTTTTCAAAGGCTCGAATTTCATTCACACCTTCCATAAACTCAACCTCAAATTCTCCCGGATTACTAAAATAATAATTCGCCTCACAAAAGCTTCTTGATAAAATTGCTGCTGTACTTCCCAATCGATAATGCTCTGTTATTACATGCTCTGCAGGCAGCAGCCCCTCTCCAATCTTTGCGATACCGCCAATTCCAAAGGGAAGGCCCTTGGCTGCTATTTTATGTACAATATCCTTGACAGTCCCGTCAATGAATAACTCAAACATGAAGCGCTTATGATAGGAAAGGTGGAGATCATTCAGACCGATGTGAAATTCATCCACCCCTTCAATCTTAAGTACCTCCTCCAAACATTCGTGAGCTTCCTTTGTTTCCAGCAACAGAATATTTTTTGTTCTGCCTGCCACCATATCAAGAAAAGCTATCACCTCCTGAGGCGTTTTGTAATACGGAAGCATAATGATATCGGCACCATTATTAATTACCTGTTCAATCTCTTCCCTTGAAGAAGGATTCATCGGATTGATTCTGACCAAAAGCTTTGAATTTTTTACAAAGGGCTTTACCTTTGCCACATCACTGATACTATGATTCGATTTTACCGTATTCCCTTTCTGTCTTTCATCCTTCCCCAGCTTCTCCAAATCTACAAAAACCCGATCCACTCCACATCTGTCAACGATGGCTGCAATATTAACATCATTCGTAATATACATTAATTCCAGGCTCATATTCTTATTGCTCCCTTCCTATACGAGGCTAATCATTTCTTCAATGTTGACAGTCTTTGTTGCAATTCTTTTTCTAATTTATCCTGCACAAATATATGGTGCTTTTTATTTGCGGATATAATTCTACGAAAGAGTCTTCTTAGAAGAAGGTAATCCACGAAACCATGTAGGTTATCCCCAGAATTTAATAGCTGTAGCTCCTTATAGGAGGCCTTTATCCCCAAGTCCTGAAGGATTCGTTTTTGCACGCGCATAGTATTCTTATCCACACCTCGTGTCTGACCGGTAATTGATTTTGCATGCACACGATAGTTAAGAAGAACCTTCTGGACACATGCGATGTTATACTCCTTCTGCAATCGATACAAAAATTCATAATCCTGTGACGATCGAAAGGATGTATTATATTTCAGATTACCCTCACGGATAACGGATGCTCTTATAAACCAAGAGGAATGTGCTAAGGGGGAGTAGAACAATAGTTTTACTTTGAGCCCCTCCATATCCTCCGGCTGTATATCAAGGTGGGAGCTTCTACCAAATGACTTCCAGAGACATCCGCATATCGCAACCTCCTTATGCTCCTCCAGGTATCGGAGCTGTTCCTCCATTCTGGTGGGCAGGCTAATATCATCACCGTCCATACGAGCAATATAATCTCCGGTGGCATGCTTAAGACCACGATTTAGGGAATAGGGCAATCCTCGATTTTGACCATTTTTTAAGTATATAACACGTGTGTCCTGAAAGCTGTTTATTATTTCATAGGTAGAATCTGTGGAGCCGTCGTCAACAATAATCAACTCCAAATCCTCATGGGTTTGATTCAGAATACTATCTATAGCATCACGGATATATTTCTCATCATTATAGGTTGCTAATATGACACTAATTTTTGGCATTTCTCTCCCCTATCTAATCGCCTTGTCAGAGCATAATAAAATCACTATTGGTATAACTGGTTCCATTGGGATATTCGTTTTTTCCAAGAGCACATATCCCAAATTGCTTTCCTGTTTGACTTAATCATATGTACATTTTCTGAATATTTTTCTACTTTCTTTACCAAATCTTCATAGCCGGAAAAACTAATATAGTAAACTCCTCTTTTCTTCAGAATATCATAATCTAGTGACGCTGAATTAAAAACTAGAGTTCCTCCAAAAAAATACTCCAGCATACTTCCGGATAATGCATCATTTGTTTCGGCATTAATAAACATATCTACGCCATATCGTAGATATGCCATGCGCTCTCCGACTAAATACTCTTCGCATAATTGATATTTACACCCATACCTCTCAAACCTTTTTAGTCGCGTTCTCACTTGCTTTTTGTAGCCCTCATTAAAAACGCTATAAGAAAAGTGTAAGAACAGGTACATTTTGCTTAATATTGAGGGAGGTAATTTTTCAAGAGCATCCAAAACAGCGATATGCTGCTGATCCGTCCTGCCACAATATCCTATAGCAATTACAATTTTATCCTTAGGAAATCCCATCTTCTCCTTACTGATTTGACTAATTTGATTAATACCTACTGTTTGCGACAATTTTCTCATAATATCAATGCACCCAAGTCCAAAATCAAAACAATAGCTTTTTTCCCTATATCCATTCCCATAAAAGTCTACGAAATAATTCTGAAGACTATCTGTCACAAATGATATTTTATATATTTGTTTCAAATATGGTTTTATACTTATCATTTCTGACTTACTCTTTGGGAAGCCCCAGTAAGTTGCTATAATTTTTGACTTATCCCCGGATATCATCTGAGCTAATTTTAATGCATTAAGCGATACAGCCTGAATGTGAATATAGTCAAATCTATTATGTAACAGTTTTATCATCAAACGATCCAAATAATTCAGGTTTAATTTGTCTTGTTCATAATGAATCTCAATCAATCTGATATTATTCTTCTTATAAAATTCAACATATCGATTTCGTGTAAAGGTTATGATCGTAAATTGAATAGACCGATCAATTTTAAGCATGTTTTCGATATGCTCCTTTACATATACCATATCTGATTCGCCAATAATCAGAACTTTTCTATACTTCTTCATGATATCCGCCTTATTAATTTTATAGATCGTAGACAATATCTTCTATCGATATTATCGGACAGGAGATTTTATCAGAAAGTTCTTCCTGTAATTCTTCGAATGCAAATGCTGCTGTAATAACAAGAACATCAATCTCATCATCAATTAATTCCTCTGGATCTAGAACCTCAAAAGGTACGTCAATTAAATTCGAACTCTTATCTACAGCATACTTTATTTCAATATCTGAATTTTTTAATTCTTCATAGAGTCTAAATCCTATTTCGCCCATACCATAAATTGCAATTTTCTTATATCCTTTATCAATAAAATATTCGGAGAAGTCCTTAGAATCCTGTTTTTTGCTTACCCACTGAAGAAGTAAATTATAATATCTCTTAAACTTATCAATCTTTTTCTCCTTATCCATACTCATGGAGGATGACAATTTATTCATTACAAAGGCACCTGCCATTGCACCAATTATTATCCCACCTGTTAATGCTATTAATGTTCCTACTATCTTCTTCATAAGATTTCCTCCGTGATCTAATCATTATTTCTTATATTTTGTTTTAGATACTTAATATACTCTTCAATTCTACATCTTTCATTGATAATCTGAGCGGAACGTAAGCCCATTCTCTCTATTTTATCACGATCCTCGTCCAGATTCTCAATATAATCCACCATTTTATCAATATCACCAAATTCTACATAATATCCATTCCAATCATTAATAATAAAATGTTTTGTACTGGATACGTTTGTATAAATCGGAACCGCCCCTGCTGCCATAGATTCTAACATGCTAATTGAGCATCCCTCTGTATCTGATAAATTTATCGAAATATCATGCTTCAGCCAAAATGACTGCATTTCTTCATAACCTAATCTACCATGCATATTTACCTTATCGTTAAGATAATTATTCTCAACAAATTCACATAATTGCTTAAATAAAGTACCGTCACCAGCAACATCTAGGCTATAATTAACTTTACGCTTTTCCAGTTGCATTATTAACGGAATTAATAGCTCAGAATGCTTGTGTAGCTTTTCCAGCCTAGCTGCATAGGAAATTTTTATTGGGCATCCTTTATCTAACGAATATTCTCTACCTTTCAAACAAGGAATAGTTACCGGACTCTCTTTAAATAGTACTTTTTGTTTAACGGTATTTGAATTTTCCTGCAGATATTTCATGGAATCAGGACTTACACACAGATAATAATCAACACTATCATAGAGTTCAATATTCTCATCCAATATGTTTTTTAGTCCTCCATGTATAACCGATATGAGATTTATCTGCTTGCCAACGACTTCTTTTAGCAACATACATGCGATAAATAAATCATTTATATGTGCACAATATACCGTGCAGGGAAGATGCTCCAAAAGAAACTCAATTATTACTTTTATTGAAAGCAAGTTAAAATCATTACCGTCTTCAACATCAATAAAAAATGTGTTTTCTTCCAAATCCATAGGTGGATTTTCTTTGGTTCGGTTTCCTAATAAAACGACCTTATTTTCACTCTTATATTCTCTTGCTACATCATAAGACCACTTTTCTACTCCTCCCAGACCAAAACCATTCAGTAGATCAAAAATTACGACTGATTTATTATTGGGTTTGGTTGAATTACTATAATTCATATTATTAATAAGACATTCCATAAACCAACTCTTATTCTCAAGTAAAATATCTTGCTTACTATAAATATGATCTTTTGGTATTCCATACTCTGTCAATTGTGCGTAAATTTCTAACCAATAGGAACTACCTATGCAATAATAATATTGTTTGATGTCATTCCTAACGAGGAATTGATCGGGTTTCATAACATCTAATCCTAAATACGTGCTTTGCTTCGGAAAATTATCTAAAAATAAGCAGACCTCATATCCCTCAAA
>JAEYXC010000015.1 GCA_023428655.1 Bacillota bacterium
AAGGCTGCTACCACAATTACCTGTGGTGCCATGGATCTGACCAGCTCGAGAAATTCAGGATCCTTCGCTTTTACGGGCTGAAACACCGGTATGTTATGCTTAACTGCAAGCTCCTTAACCGGAGAGAAGCTTAGCTCATGTCCTCTTCCCTTCTGCTTATCCGGCTGAGTCACCACACCCAGCAGCTCATGCCCTGACGTTATTAATTGCTCTAGAGTAACTGCCGCAAAGTCCGGCGTTCCCATGAATAAAACCTTCATTCGACCAGTCCTTTCTAATACATTCTTCGAGGTAAGTGATTACTCCACCTCTTCGGTTGCAACCACATCTCTCAACTCTCCAATGGTCTGATCAACATAGAGCTTACCATCCAAATGATCCAACTCATGGCAGAAGGCTCTTGCAAGCAAACCGGTTCCCTCCATTGTATACTCTTCCATCTTTTCATTGTAAGCTTTGATTTTTACATATTCCGGTCTGCTCACCGTGCCAACTTTACCGGGCACACTTAAGCATCCCTCATCTCCGATCTGCTCCCCGTCCTTTTCTAAAATCACAGGGTTGATTAAAATGATTGGGTCATTTCCCTCCTCGGATACATCAATTACCACAAGACGTTTTAGAATACCTACCTGTGGCGCTGCAAGGCCAACACCGTTTGCGTCATACATGGTATCCAGCATATCCTCAATTAAGATTTGAAGCTTTTTATCCACTTCCTTAATCTCTTTCGCTACCTTATTTAAAACCTTATCTCCTACTTCTCTTATATTTCTGATTGCCATATGCTTCATCCTCTCTATCTAATCCTATCATGTTATTCTCTTCTATGGGAAAATCTAATAACCAAAATCAATTATATTATATTATCATACTATATTCCGTTTTATCAACAAAACATCTTATAATATCATAATTTTTTCACAAATCCTTAATAGCTACTCATAGGATCAAAATCAAATTGCAGATTACAGCCCGTAAATTGCTCGGAATAGCTAAAGTATCCTTCGAGATAGTTCTTCATTCGAATTAAGTCCTCATATTCACTGCATTTTATATATATTACTCTTCGATAGGTATCATTCGCTTTCGCAAGTGCCGCCGGTGCAGGTCCGATAATCGGTACCTTTAATTGCTCCTGCTCTAGATAAAGAGATAATGCTTCTCCCAGATGAGAAGCAGCGTGGTCCGCCTTCTCTTCTTCCTTTGACGTTATCAACACCAAGAGCATATGAGCTACGGGAGGATATTGCAGAAGCTTACGATAAAGGATTTCCTGTTCATAGAAGGCTTCGTAATTCCCCTCTGCTGCTGCCACAATGCTGTAATGCTCCGGATGATAGGTTTGTATTACTACCTCTCCGGGAAGAACATCCCTTCCGGCTCTTCCTGCTGCCTGACACAGTAGCTGAAAGGTTCTCTCACTTGCCCTAAAATCACCGGTATATAACGACAGATCCGCCGCTATGATCCCAACCAAGGTAACCTTCGGAAAGTCATGGCCCTTCACGATCATCTGAGTTCCGACCAAAATATCAGCTCGATGCTCGGAGAAAGCAGCAAGGATCGCCTCATGGCCACCCTTATTTTTAGTGGTATCAGTATCCATTCGAAGTACTCTGGCTTCCGGAAATTCCTTCTTTACCAATTCCTCAACCTTCTGTGTACCGGTACCGAAGGCCGCAATGTATCTGGAGCTACAGGAGGGACAATTCCCCGGCTGCTTCTCCCCATACCCACAATAATGGCACACCATACTTCCATTGTTGTGTGAGGTTAATGAGATGTCACAATGGGGACATTTCATAACATAGCCACAGCTACGACAGGATACAAAGCCCGCATAACCGCGACGATTAAGAAACAGCATAATCTGCTCCTTTTTATCGAGACGATCCATAATTAATTCCTTCAGCTTAACGCTGAATATGGACTTATTCTTATTCTTTAATTCTTCCCGAAGATCCGCGATCCAAACGACGGGAGTCATTGCTTCCTTTGCTCTCTTCGTAAGTGTATAGCACTTCATCCGCCCTTCCTTCGTCTCTAGGAAGGATTCGATTGAGGGGGTTGCTGAGCCGAGTATTACAGAGCTGCCGGTGAGCTCCGCTCTCTTCTTCGCAACCATGATTGCGTGATATTTTGGAGTAGTCTCACTTTTATAGCTATTCTCATGCTCTTCATCGATAATGATAAGCCCAAGTCTTGTAAAGGGGGTAAACAACGCTGATCTTGGACCAATCATGATATCAATCTCTCCGTTACGGGCTCGTTGACTTTGATCATACCGTTCTCCCTGGGACATTTTTGAATTCATAATGGAGATACGGTCACCAAAGCGACGATAAAAGCGTTGTACCGTCTGATAGGTCAGAGCAATCTCCGGAATCAGCAGGATGACCTGCTTCCCCCTTTCTATCACATGGGCTATGATCTCCATATACACTTCTGTTTTACCGCTCCCGGTTATTCCATGTAAAAGATAATTGCCATGTATTCCATTCTCATACTCTCTGATAAAATCCTGAACAATAAACTGCTGCTCCTCATTTAAGGTAAGCGGCTGTGATAGCTCACTCCGGATATTAATCGGGTTACGATAGATCTGTTCGGATACGGTCCTTGTAACCCCCTGCTTTTCCATGCCAAGAATTGTCTCTCTGGAAACCTTAAGCTTATTTAAGACAACCTCATAATCCAGAACCTTATCCTTAAGTAAGGCCTCCAGTAGTCTCAGTCTGGCTTTGTTATTCTTTCTCTGATATTCAAAATACAGCTGATTCGCATGTTCCCTGTCAAGAATCAGCTGGATACTTTTCTGCTCCTTGATCTTAACCGCCTTACGAACGGGTATCACTGTCTTTAGTGCCTCATTCATCGTCCCGCCAAAGGTCTCCTTGATCCAATATGCGAGATAAATCAGATGGCTTTCTATCATTGGAGCCTCAGTCTCTACCTTGGTAATCGGCTTAATCAAATCCACCCGAAGCTTCGGCTGTGAGGACAGACCAACAATATAACCGTTAATTTGTCGGTTTCCCTTACCAAAGGGTACTACGACAAGAGCTCCGATGACGGCATAATCTATCAATTCCTCCGGGATGGCATATTGATATGTCTTGTCTAGATTTTCATGTGAAATATCTATTATTATATCTGCATAGCTTTGATAAGACATAACTGCCTCCTTCGTAAATTTCTAATGTACTGCTTCATAATTGTTCCGTTGTGCATATGCTCAAATAAGCTTTACCGCATGGCACCATTGATAAAAAGAAAGGGATACTACAAAAGAGCTGATTTGCTCTGCGCAGCGGCTTCACGTATTAGTTCACGGTCATCCATATGGTGCTTTACACCCTTAATCTCCTGATAATCCTCGTGTCCCTTGCCTGCGACGACGATGACATCCCCTTCCTCCGCGTGATCAATGCTGTAACGG
>JAEYXC010000081.1 GCA_023428655.1 Bacillota bacterium
GGCCGCCGGTATTGCCCATGAGATTAATAATCCCATGGGTTTTGTAAAAAGCAATTTTGACATCCTACATAAATACTTTAATCGTGTAATAGAATTTATTACTTTTGTACAAGATAGAATAAATGAGTATGAGTTCAAAAGCGATACTGAATTCAGCCAAGCTGCAGAAATCATAGGCAACAAATATAAAGCATTAAAGATTGATTCCATCATGGCTGAACTGGAGGGCATCTTCAGCGATTCAGAAAGTGGTATCAACCGTATCACTGAGATTGTTCAATCCTTACGAGTATTTGCCCGATCCTCCAAAGATGATGATATGGATATGAATGTGTTACTGGAGTTGATTAATCAGGTTGTTCTTATCACAAAAAACGAAGTAAAGTATGATGCGAATATAGAATTGGATGTTCCGGATGATATTGTAATCTATTGTAATCGAATTCAATTGGGTCAGGTCTTTGTTAATATAATATTGAATGCTGCTCAAGCGATTCAATCACAGAAACGATCCGAGCTGGGGCTGATTAAAATTATTGCTCGGAAGGAGGACCAGAACATTATCCTATGGTTTATAGATAATGGTCCCGGCATACCCGAAGAGAATATTTTAAAGATATTTGAGCCCTTCTTCACAACCAAAGAGATCGGACAAGGAACCGGCCTCGGCTTAAGCATATCCTATGATATTATCGTAAGCAAGCACAAGGGTTCCATCGATGTGAAAAGTGAATTAGGAAGAGGAGCCACATTCATTATAACACTACCAATCGTTACTGAAATATAGCATTGGGATAATACACAAAAGAGAAAGGCACGGTGATGTTATGTATGAAAGCTACTCGGTGCTCTTCGTCGATGATGAGATTAATATCCTAAGCTCTTTAAGACGAGGCTTGCTGGAAGAGGAATACAATTGTCATTTTGCAGAAAGTGCCAAAGGTGCTGTTGAAATCCTGAAACAGAAGAAAATACAAGTGATCATTACCGATATGAGAATGCCCGAAACAAATGGACTTGAACTTCTGAAGCATGTAGATACCAACTACCCTTCCATTGTTAAAATCGTCCTATCCGGATACACACAGCTTCCTCAGGTATTAGCAACCATAAACCAGGTTAAGATTTTCAATTTCATCACGAAGCCCTGGAATATTGATGAACTGATCGTTATCATTCGAAGAGCTCTCGATTATTTTATCCTACAGGAGGAGAATGAAAAATATAAGACCTTACTTGAGACACAGAACCTAGCCTATCAAAATATATTAAAGCGAATTGATGAGATAGTGGATCAAGCCAAAAGAAGTACGGAGCTGCTACGAAGTATCTGTAACGAGCTTTTAAGCTTTGGGAAGGATTTTACACCACTAGAGCGAACCCTGCATAACAAAGTACTTTCCATGCAATATGAAATATATCAAGTATTAAGTAAAGCGATTACTCCTGATCGTAAGGAATTGAGCAGTAAGCTGTTACAGCATAAGCTCTCAGAGCGAATACAAGCTCAATTTCCGGAGACAGTGATTGATAAACGTACTACGGGAGAATGCTGTATTCTGACGAATGATACCATGCTCGAAGCAGTAATTTCCTCCATTCTTATTTTGTTTCATGATGAATTTACACAAAACGGACTTTATGTAAACTTTAAAAGCACGAACAAGTTTACGATTTCAATTATTTCCAGGTCTCTGGATAGTGAGGCTGCTCCAAGAAATAATGACATGACAGTCTTTCAGACAAAAATGGCATATCTCAAAAATATAATCGGAAGGATTTGTGGACTATGCCATATAACACTGCAGATACTCGATAAGGAGGACAATCTTGCGATTGGTTTTTCTTTCGATGAACACTGAATTTTACTTAAAGAAAGGATGATGGGGTATGAAAAAGATTTTAATCGTGGATGATGAGGTCCAGATCTTAAAAGCGTTGTCAAGAATGTTCTTTGACACGGACTATGAGATTTTTACTGCAGAAAATGGCATGGAAGCAATCCGGCTGATTGAGAATACCGAAATTGATATGGTAATCAGTGATATGCGAATGCCTCTTCTTGACGGCTATGAGCTTTTAAGTATAGTGAAGGAGAAATACCCTAAGATTATCCGAATCATACTTAGCGGATACGCCGAAGAAAAGCCTATGTTTCGTGCACTTTTGCATAACGTAGCGAAATTATATGTATTTAAACCCTGGAATAACAATGAGCTGCTGGATAATATCAATAAGTTATTTGCTGATGATGTGGTCCTTAATTCAGAGGATTTAGTGAGCTCAATCAAAACCATTGACTGTAATTCACATATGCCTGATCACTGCGCAAGGCTTATTAACCTCATTGAGGAAGAAAATATGGATGCTCTGGTCAACGAACTGGAAGCGGAAGATGAAATCTCTTCTCTCCTTATTCAGGTTGCCAAGTCAGCCGTTTACGGCGTAATGCCAAATACCGTCAAGCAGGTCGCCTATTATATTGGCCTTCATAACATGAAAAGCTTTATCCACTGGGCATGTGTAATCAATAGCCAAAAGCAGGAGGCGCATTCGACCGACTCACAGATATTATGGCAGCATGCATACCTGACTAATCGAATTTTCCTCTTCCTGTATGAAACCTTTTTTCACAAGCAACCTCCGGAGGCTACCATGTTCGCCGGGTTAATGCATAACATCGGTTTCATTCTATTAAACGGAAGCCAGCAGGGTTCCTTAAATAAGGACTCTAATACTGTTGATGATTACGCAAAGATGGATCTGGATGATTATGAACTGAAGCATCAGGAAATCGGTGGTTACCTTTTAGATATGTGGGATATTCCCTTTCCGATGTATGAGGTCGCAATGTTTCATCATCGACCTACTAATCCATCCATCGTTCATCATGAATTGGTATCCTGTGTACACATCGCACAGCATTATGCTTGGGTATGCTTAGGAGCTACCATGTCAGAAGCGGTTTCAAAGGAAGTCTTTGATCGAATTGATATTGATGTGGATGATTTTGAGAAAAGACTCAGTCGTTATCTCAAATGCGATCATGACAAGATCCGAACCAAGGTTTCTATATAGGACAAAACGATAAAAAGTGATCTTAAATTATATTAACGAAGTTATCAAACACTGGAAAGTGCACTTGCGAACCTTCCAGTGTCATGAAAAGATGGATACACCTCCCTCATACTTAATGTATAGGAGGTGTATCCATCTTTTTTCTAAGGCTTTCCATACTCAATGGTATTCTTCTGGATTGCCTCTTTATTATTGCTTAGGAGGTTTCCTTCTCCAATTGCTCAAGATATTCCATCGCAGCCCGGTTATTCGTCCCACACATCTCCTCGGAAGGCATTAGGCTGGAACAAACTGCAGGTCGCATGGATGATTGAAAAAGCTTACAAAGGTTATCCTCTGTTAACTGAATACATCTGATTCCTGCGGGCTTTCCTTCCGGCATCCCTGGGATCGGTGAGGAGATGGAAGGTGCAATGCAACAGGCACCGCATCCCTTTCTGCAATGGATCGCTGATCGATTTTGATCAGACATTACTGAGTACCAGCGTTCTCTCCTGCTCCAGCGCTGCCTGTGCTAATAGGTTCAGATAGTTCCAGGGTCGGTCAAAATGAGGCTGGAAGAAGAAATCCACGTATGCCAAATCTTCAATTGTCATCCTGTTCTGTATCGCCAGGGATAGGGTATTTGCTGATTGTGTGATATCATACTTGGACATAACCTGTCCTCCCACAATACGATTCGTATCCTCTTCATATACCAGCTGCATCAGGATTTCCTCCGTCGTCGGCATAAATTCCGGACGGTAATTATCCTTAACCAACACGGAACGAACCTTCAAACCAAAAAACTCTGCGCTGCCAACGGTAACACCGGTGGAACCGATGTTGTATCCAAACAGATGAAGTCCGGAGGTGGACTGAGTTCCCCTATATTTTACCTTCGGTTCTGCAATATTCTTACCGATAAGCATACCCATTCGTACTGCATTGGTTGCCAATGGGATATATGCCTGACCGCCATTGGGATTGTAATGCACTGCACAGCTGTCTCCGGCTGCAAATATATCCGGGTCACTGCTTCTCATATATTCATCAACGACAATCGCTCCGTTTGGCAGCATATCTACCTTACCCTTAAGAAGCTCATTGTTCGGGCGGAAACCTACACAAAGAATGACTAAATCTGCTTGGTATTCACCCTTTGCAGTCACAACAGCACTGACCTCGCCCTGTTCATTTGCCACAAAGCGTTCCACGGATTGGTTCAATGCCAAGGTAATGCCACGGTCCATCAAATCCCTTTCTAAAATATCTGTAAATTCCTTGTCGAGATACTTATTCAAGATACGATCCAGCCCGTCAATTAAGGTTACCTCCTTACCGGATTCACGGAAGGCTTCTACCAACTCAATTCCGATGTAGCCACCACCAACGATTACTACCCGACTAGCATCCTGCACCTTATCAATAATTACATTTGCTTGTTCATAATTCTTGCATAATAGAATATTCTTACTGTCTATTCCGGGAATAGGGGGAATAATCGGCCAGGATCCGGTGGTATTCACAAGCTTATCATAGCTTACTACTACCTCTTCTTTGGTAATTAGATTCTCAGCTATGACCTTCTTCTGGTCAGTATCAATGGATTTAACATTATGTCTGATTTTAATCGAAGCACCCATTGTACTAAGCTCATCCGGGCTTGAATAAAATAAACCGGCTGCATCCTTTACAACTCCACCTACATATAGCGCAATTCCGCAGGATAGAAAGGAAATATTATCATTTCTCTCAAATACTGTTACCTCCGCATCCGGATTCTCTCTTAATATTGTCTTAACTGCTGCTGTACCCGCATGAGTACATCCTATTACCACTACCTTCATTGCGATCCAACTCCTTTTCCATCTTATAATATATGTGCTCTGTAATACGATCGTTTCCTGTTTCTGAATTCATCAATATTCACTATTCATAAGATTGTATCCAAATACATCATACTTTAGTAATCTATTGATTTGCTTCAATAATTATATAATAATTACTGTTATTAACATTATACAATATAATTGTATCAAACAAAATAGTAAAAAGCAATCAATTGACAATATAATATCAAATACTTTTGTATTATATATCCAAAGAGGGAAGGATATCATTTCCCTTATTATGTACGTTGGCATTGTTTCCGATCAAAAACCTCACTCAACAGAGTGGCACCAAGAATTAAAGCTCCTCCCAGAAGCTGTAGCATGGACAGACCCTCTCCAAGAAAAAGACCGGACATCAGAATTGCGAATATCGGATCCGTATAGCTAAGAACGGCCACAGTCTGCCCCTTCAGCTTCTTCATACCGGTAAAATACATAAGATATGCCAATCCTGTGTGGATAAAACCCATTATGACTAAAAACACTGCAGATTTCATATCAATATGGAATATTTTTATTTGCTCCGTCAATAAAATGTATGGAAATAATACTAGGGTTGCCGCACTGATCTGAATTATGGTGGTCTCCAATCCGGATAACCCCTTTAAGAACTTATTCAAAATGACTACACTCGCATATAACACTGCCGCTGCCAGTCCATAACCGATTCCTATAACGTGATTCCTTCCCCCCGTGCCATTTCCGACAATCAGAAACATTCCTCCGAGAGCAGCAAGGATACAGCCTACTTTTAGTGTCGTCAGTCTCTCCTTCAATAAAAAGGGAGAAACGAGTACTACAAATACAGGAGCAAAATAATAGCTTAAAGTAGCATTGGCAATTGATGTATATTTATATGCTTCAAACATCAATATCCAATTAAATCCAATTCCGACACCGGATATGATCAGAAGAAGTAAGTTCGGCTTAATCTTTCGCCAGGATATCCTTTCCTTCAGCACTCTGCCGGCCAGAAGAAGGAAAACACTTCCGATTATTCCTCTTGTTAATGCAATTTGACCCGAGGATAATAAGATATTCCTGGATACTAGTCCAATACTTCCGAATATCATCATTGCACCAATATAAATCAACTTCGCTTGTCTCATTTCAATTGCTCCCATTCATGCTTATTCCTTCGTGTATTTTACACTTACTGGTTCCTTCGTGTTCTTTCTTGTCTTTTAACACTCATTCGTTCCTTCGTGTTCTTTCTTGTCTCTTTACACTCATTCGTTCCTTCGTTTATCTTAAACTCGCTCGCTGGAGCTACTTTGTCCTCTTTCTTGTTTTTTGACTCTTTCTTTTGGCACCTTCGCTTGCTCGACGCTTTCGACCACTGGTTCTCTTGGTGCCTTTGCGCCTTTTTCCGGTAGCAATCCTTTGGAATAGGAACAGAAGAAGCACGAGTATTACCACCACAATTCCGTATACTGCAAGCCCAATCTGATTCGGACCTCGTAGGATTGCCATGATATCCTTACTATTGTCGATGACCTTTCTGCCCTGTGTTGCACCATAGGAAGCAGGTATCTGGGACACTCCATTGACCTGGGGGAAGGACTTTAGATATTGTACTACAGAATACCATTCCTTTAATTCATTTTTTTTGCCATCCTTCGTTGTCTCATAGATGATATGCTGCTCAAAATCAGTAATGACCTCTCCATTCTTATCCTTTGGGACGATGGACATCAAGCCGAAGGATTTATCACCGACGATGGAAAGCATCTGGGCAGAATAAAGATTACATACAACACGGTATAGCTTGGTATCCTCAATCTCTGCGATGGAGCCATCCTCCTTTAAAAGTTCTGCCCTCACTACCTTATTGAAAATAAGTCGGTTGGGATTGAAGGTGAAGTTAACGCCGGACATATATAACTGTGCCTCTTCCATCAGTGGAGTAATCGATGCGTCCACTTCACAGGCTGTCCTTAGCTCCTTACCGGTTAGGTAAACACTAATTAAGGGATATCCGGGTTTTCGATCAGCACCAATACCCAGGGAACTGATTCCAAAGGCATTGGCAGTTGTGACCTCTCCAGGAAATATGGTATCTCGAATGGTTCCATTGGGAACAATTGCAGCATCCACAGTGGTATAGTCATCACCCTCCGCCTTCTTTACCGAGTAGATATAGGCATCGCTAATCAGATTACCAATTGTGGCTTCTCCATGAAACATGGAAAGCTCCTCCGGTGTATGAAATCGAAAGTCGGAGGTAGCCACCACCTCGTCGTATCCCATACCAAAGTCATCAAAATAGTTCTTCTGTACACTCTTTTTGTATTCCTCGATTCTCTCAAGGATGCTTGCATCCTCTTTCTTGCTGCTATCGATGGATATCAGCTCATAGCGGTCAAGACTCCAATCACCGGTTGAGTTCTTGCTTAGCTTAGCAACACCGAGCTTCCTACCATAGCTTCCGGCACTGCCTATGATCGTATTCCCTACGATCTTTGGCTCCAGAAAGGTGGTATGACTATGCCCACTGATAATAAAATTGATCTCCGGAACTGCTTTGGCAAGAAGCTCATCCTCCGATTCCTTACTATCTTCCTTGGTTCCTGAATGGGACAGGCAGAGAATGAAATCCACCCCCTCCTCTTCCTTTAAGATCTTAACCACACGTTTTGCCTGCTCTATCTTATCCGTGAAGGTCACCTCGGACATGGGAGCCATCGAAGCGGACTCCTCACCCATAACCCCAAATATTCCGATCCGGTAGCCGTTTCTCTCAAGGATGGTATAATCTGCAATTCCATATTCCTCCATGGCTTTCTTAAGCATTGATAAGGACTTAGTTAACTTTCCATCCTCGTCAATGGGAAATGCGATGTTTGACGAAAGAAGTGCCGGAAGCCTTTGACCACTCTCTACCGCTGTAGAAAGAGCGTTTGTTAATCCCTCTGGGCGATAATCAAATTCATGGTTTCCTAATGTGGTAGCATCATACCCCATTGCTCCCATCAGGACCAGACTGGGGGCGTCCGTCTCAAATATGGTCTGAAAGGGAGTTCCCATGGAAAAGTCACCGCCATCTGCAAGGATTGCTTCCGGGTCAAGCTCCTTTTCGGCATCAATGACTGTCTTCAGTCGGGCATAGCCACCATATCGGACCACTGCTCCATTCTCCACCGTCTGGAATGGGAGCAGATTATCGTGAAGATCGTGGGTAAACAATATTGTAATCCCTTGCTGCTCCTTCGCTGCCTTCACCACCGGACTATCCGGTGCAAAGGCGAATAACACTACTAAGCTAGCAAGCACGATATAAAACAGACCCTGTAATCCGCCTCGACCTATTCTTCCTTCTCTTCTCATACTCCATCTCCTATCCTTTCCTTATTACTTCTTCCTAAGCTACTGTATTCGCTCTAATCCTATCTTAAAGCTTATGCTTCTCGTCGTCTCCATTGCATCAAATTGAATGATATAACTGGATATCTCCTCATTGATGCCAACAATCCTGCCCATACCGAATACACTATGACGGATGACATCACCAATCTGATACCGTGTATTCGCCCCTGTAAGCTTTCGTTCATTTTGTTCGATATAAAAGCTGGCATCCCCTACTAATCTCTCCTCCAGCTCCACCGTGTAGTTCAAATATGCCTTCTCTACATTAAAGATAAAACGGGAGGGGTAACGATAGGAGCCGTCATAGTTAATACCTTCTGCATCACTTAAGAATAAAGCATTTTCCGCTCTGGTATATGCGACATAAGCAAGTCTGCGCTCCTCCTCCAGCTTATCCTCCGTATCCACATGCTTGCTTGGAAAGATTCCTTCATTGAGACCACAGACAAACACATAAGGGAATTCCAATCCCTTGGCATTATGAATGGTCATCATCTGAACAGCATCACTTTTCTCCTTCTGGTCTAGGTTCGTATAGAGGGAAATCCGATCCAGATAATCGGTCAGGGAGCATTCCTCCCCTGCATCCCGTTCATATTCAAAAATGGATTGCTTCAGCTCAGCCAGATTATCCAAGCGCTCCTGCTCTCCATTGGTCCGTAGCAGCGCCTCATAGCCGCTCTCATTTAGCAGCTCCGAAAGCAATTCCGACAATTTCATTGTCTCATAGACTGCCTTCTGCTTCTCAATGAGTTGAATAAAGGCCTTTGCCTTAGTCTTGGCGAACAGCTCCTCCTCCTGATTTTGTTGTAATGCCTGATATAGGGTACAATTATTTTGCTCCGCGTAATCCTTTAGAAAGGCCATTCTTTTCTCACCGATGTTTCTCTTTGGCAGATTCACAATTCTTGCAAAGGAAATATCATCACCGTATGCAGCCATTCTTAGATAACACAGAACATCCTTAATCTCTTTTCTCTTATAAAACTCAATACCTGAGTAGATGGTATATTGGATCTTCTGTTTTATGAAAACCTCTTCAAAGCTTCTTGAAATGAAATGGGATCGGTATAAAATAGCGATATCACAAAGCTTCCTGCCAGATTCTACAATAGTAGTAATCTGCTCTGCAATCCAGGCAGCTTCTTCCCCTGTCGTTCTGGCATGATGATAAATCACGGGGATTTCAACCTGATTCATAGCAACCAGCTTTTTATCGAGTCGCTTTTTATTCTTTGTAATTAAGGAATTCGAAGCATTAATAATATTGGGGGTGGAGCGATAATTCTTATCCATAATTATTGTTATTGCCTTCGGATACTCCTTATCAAAATTAAGAATATAGTCCACCCTGGCACCTCGCCAGGAATAGATGGTCTGGTCCGGGTCACCGACAATAAACAGATTATGATGATAATCACTTAGTATCTGTGCCAAGCGATATTGCCTAACATTGACATCCTGAAATTCATCCACCATGATATATTCCAAACGCTGCTGCCATTTACTGCGAATATCCTCGTGCTGTTCAAAGATATAAAGGACAAAATTAATCAAATCGTCAAAATCCAATGCAAAACATTTCTTCTGCTCATAGAGATATCGATAAAAAATAGCATCCTCCCTGCTTCTGGCATGACGGAATTTATCCTTCAGCTCTTCATGATCCGTATTCAGAAGATCGAGAATGTAGGACTCCCGATTCTTACGTTGTGTGAACATATCAATCAGGGTCGGAAAGGTAACATTCTTCGAGTTGAGACCCATGTCCTCAAAGATGGTATGTAAAATAGAATTCACATCCTCCGTATCAAGAATAATAAAATTCTTTGGATAATGAAGCACGTGAATATCCTCCTTCAGCACCTGTACACAGAAGCCATGAAAGGTGCTGATAAAGCCGGTATCATTGTCTCCGATCATGCTTCGGATTCTTCGCTTCATTTCATTGGCTGCTTTATTGGTAAAGGTCACACAAAGGATGTTCGAGGTAGAGATACCAAGCTCGTTCACCAGATACGCAAACCGGTGAGTAAGCGCTCTCGTCTTCCCGGACCCAGCTCCGGCTATGACACGAACATAGCCCTCCGTGGCCATTACCGCCTGCCTTTGCTCTTGATTTAATCCCTCTAATAAATCCATTACCATGCCCCCTAAATCAGTTTCATTATTCCATCCATTTTACCATACATACGTTCGTGCAGCAACCGAAATGTAGGATATCGTTTCTAAGAATCAAGAAACCCAATCCCGGTACCATCAACAGGTACCGTCGGATTGGGTTTTCTTCTATAGCTGTGCGACTCCGCTTGGGGTTTTAAACTTCAGATTCATGACCTGTTCGGTAAGCTCACCGGTAGCTTTGTCGATCGCATAGGCAACGACATTATCAGAAAATTGATTGCAGATGATTAATCGTTCATTCTGTTTTGTTAAAAGCATATGTCTGGGATGCTTTCCCCCACAGGTATAGTCTTTAATCCATTCTAATTTACCACTGGAATCGATTAGGAATTGGGTGATGGTATCTGCACCACGGTTTGCAGCATATAGATAGCTTCCGTCCTTAGAGATACACAAAGCGGAACAATTACTGGTTCCCTGATATGTCGCGGGTAGCGTGGATATTCGCTGCAACAGCTTATTCTCCCCGTACTGATACACAAATATCTCATTGGAATATTCCGTAATTACGTAGAGCTTCGTCTCATCCTCCGAAAAAAGAGCATGCCTTGGTCCAACTCCCTCCGGCAACTGAATTCGTTCCTGGAATACCGGAATGCCATTCGAAAGCCTATAAATAATGATTTCATCCAGGGCAATATTGACCGTAAGAAGCTCCTCTTCTTCGGCATTCAGCAGTACACAATGCGCTCGGGTTAGGTCCTTTCCATCGGAAATCTGAATTTCACTAAAGCTTACCGTGCCGAAGCGTTCCCCCTCCACCAAGACTCCGAAGATGGTCCCCGTCGAGTAACAGGCTCCATATAGAGTGTGGTGCTTCGGTGAATAAGTGATATGACATAGAGCCCCACCCTCCAGCTTTTTGTGATCCAGAAGTCGATAGGTCCCATTACTACTTTTCAGAAGATAAACAACACAGTAATCATCCGTTTCCGTAACCGTAAAAAGATAATCTTCCCATGGTATAACAAAACTAGCCTGTTCAATCCGGGCATGCCACAGAGTCTGTGTCCTGCCTGTTGGATGGAGGCGATAACCTACCACCGTCTCCTCATGGGCAGCTCCATAACCCGATATTACTATTTCTAAAGCACTGCTTTGCTCTCTTAATTCTTCCATCCCGACTCCTTATCTAAAACTAAGATAAAATCAATCCATAATCGAAGGCATTCTCTACCATAATCAATATCAATCTTATATCATGATCTAGGGCAAGCTATACCATAATTAATAGCAAGCTTATGTATAAACTAAGGTAAGCTATGCCATTAATCTATGCTTTGTTATTCTATCGTTCAAGTCATGCTTATATCATCTTATCTTTGATTATCCAAAATCTATGACAAGCTTATTCCATAGTTATGGTATGCTTTTCCTATCATAGGCTTGTACCGGTCATATGCGAAGCATTCCCAATCAGCTTAATGTATTCTAAAACTTCAAATACTCCTTATAAAAACTGATACAGCTCTGTTAAGCTCCGTATCTCATAATCAACCTTAATATCTGCTTCCCTTTTAAGTCGGAGGGGGTTGTACCAGCAGGTCATGATGCCTGCATTATTCCCACCTTTGATATCGGAGGACAAGGAATCACCGATGATTAGTGATCGCTCTGCCTCAAATTCGGGAATCCGTTCAAAGCAATAATCAAAAAATTCCTTCCTAGGCTTTTGATAACCGGTAGCCTCCGAGACAAAAATTCCTTCCATATAATCCTCGATCCCGGAATCCTTTAATCTCCTCAGCTGCGTAGCAGTAACCCCATTGGTAACAATATATAGTTTATATTTAGCATGAAGATACTCGATTACCTCCTTAGCGTGAGGAAGTAATATATGCTGTTGACCCAGTAGCTCCTGGTATACATCCTCAAAAACGACCCCATCAATATTGATTCCGATCTCCTGAAATAAAAGCCCAAATCTAGAGTAGATTACTGTCCTTCGATCCATCAATCCCAGCTCATATTTCTTCCATAAGTCAACATTAATTCTCTCATAGATTTTATGAATCTCTTCTGTCAATGTATAACCATGCTGCAAAAAGGCTGTTTCCAGTGCGATTTTTTCACCCGCCGTAAAATCGAATAGCGTATTGTCTGCGTCAAGTAGTAAGGTTTGAAACTTATGCATGCTCTCTTCCTCTCTATGGTATATTTCCCCTTCACTTTAGCCTGAGACAGGTTTTTAGTACAGATCGTATTAACAGGGGATTATTTATAATTAATTCCCTTGCAGGCACTGTAATTTTGAAAATAGGAACGATTTATTAAATTGAGATTCACCAACACACTCCAAATTTATCAATAATAGTGGCACAACATTTACTCCATGGAACTTCATGAATGGGATTTATAATAACGCCGCCATTACTCAAAATATTAAATGCATTATAAACCGCTTTTTCGCTTCCCATCTCAAAAACATTAAAAGTCATTGTTTCCCATTTCATTTTATGAACGATGTCTATATCACAAGGGTTTGCTGCTTCGCCTAATGCTAAAAAACCTTCACCCTTTACCGATAATTCGCAGTGCACATAAGCAGTTTCGGTATCATTTTTCACTTCATATGTAATTTCTGCGCCAAAAGCTTTGCAAAACATATCTGCCGCTTCAAAACTATTTTTCACATAAACCTGAGTATAATTTTTCATATCACCCTCCTGCACAAAATATAAAACCATTGACTTGCGTATGTCATGTTTTTACTATTGTACAGCAAAAAGGAATATAAATCTACCACTTCATCGCTTGTTATGTGAACTACTATACTTATCTCAAACAGACTATGCCGGAAAGAACGCTGTTGATCAACAGATTCTGGGTAAGCCTTCTCCATACAGCAGATCGATCCTTCGACTGCACCCTAACCGGGTATTCCTTATGTTCTAGAATTCGATCCCTATTCTACTCCTACTGCTTACACAACTCAAGTTAATATACTGTGAAGATTTTGTAGCACAGACCGATCCACCGGAATGAGCATGGAAAGAGAGAATTTTCCCATATCTAAGGCAAATTTCACTTGCTAATCCGAATAATAGGTTATATAATGAGTAAAAATACAACATGCTTAGCTGCTTTCAGTTAAGAGGTTGTCAGAAATACGAACTTGAAGAGTTGACCTATGGTCAATGGAAATGAAGTTCAAGTTCTCAGCGATGATAAAAGCTACGATTTATATTTTTCTTCAGAGAGCCGGTGGCTGGTGTGAACCGGTGAAAGAATAAATCCTTCCACTTTTGGAGCTGTCGGTGATAAACCGAAAGGTTAGTATCCTTTATCGTACTTACGAGGTGGCTGAACTAATCGTTTGGCAATTTGGGTGGCAACGCGGATTCCTTTCGTCCCATGATATGTATGGGTCATAGGAATTTTTTTATTTGAAAAATCTCTATCCCATACAAAATTTTAATACTATAAAATGCCGCAGACAGCGGCAGAATGGAGGCTGTCATGTTAGATTTAAAATTTGTAAGAGAAAACCCTGAGATTGTTAAGCAAAATATCCGCAACAAATTTCAGGATAATAAGCTCCCCCTTGTGGATGAGGTAATTGCACTTGATGTCGAGAGTCGAAACGCAAAATCCGAAGCCGATAATCTGAGATTCGAACGAAATAAGATCTCCAAGGAAATCGGTGCTCTTATGGGCCAGGGCAAAAAAGCAGAGGCTGAGGAGCTGAAGAAACGTGTTTTGGCTGACTCTGAGAGACTTGCTGAACTGGAAGCAAGGGAAACAGAGCTTCAAGAGCGTATTAAAAAGATTATGATGACCATCCCGAACATCATTGATCCCAGTGTTCCCATTGGTAAGGATGATAGTGAAAATGTGGAAGTAAAGCGTTATGGTGAGCCTGTGGTGCCTAGCTTTGAGATTCCTTATCATACGGAGATCATGGAGAAATTAAAGGGCATTGATCTTGACAGCGCAAGAAAGGTTGCCGGAAACGGCTTCTATTACCTGTTGGGTAATATTGCGAGATTACATTCCGCTGTTATCTCCTATGCAAGAGACTTTATGATTGATCGTGGCTTTACTTATTGTATTCCTCCCTTTATGATTCGCAGCGAGGTAGTAACCGGTGTTATGAGCTTTGCAGAGATGGATGCAATGATGTATAAGATTGAGGGAGAAGATCTTTATCTGATCGGAACCAGTGAGCATTCCATGATTGGCAAATATATTGATACGATTGTACAAGAGGATACACTTCCCCATGCCCTGACCAGCTACTCTCCTTGCTTCCGTAAGGAAAAGGGAGCTCATGGACTTGAGGAACGAGGCGTTTACCGTATCCATCAGTTTGAGAAGCAGGAAATGATCGTGGTCTGTAAGCCTGAGGAAAGCATGGCATGGTTTGAAAAGCTTTGGCAGAATACGGTGGACCTCTTCCAGACTCTGGATATCCCCGTTAGAACCCTGGAATGCTGCTCCGGTGATTTGGCAGACCTGAAGGTGAAATCCATTGACGTTGAGGCATGGTCTCCCAGACAGCAAAAATACTTCGAGGTAGGCAGCTGTTCCAATCTTGGTGATGCTCAGGCTCGCCGTCTGAAGATCCGTGTCGTTGGCGAGGGTGGCAAGTACTTTGCACATACTCTTAACAATACGGTAGTTGCTCCTCCCAGAATGCTCATCGCCTTCCTAGAAAACAATTTAAACGAGGACGGTTCTGTAAATATTCCTGTGGCACTACAGCCATATATGGGCGGATTAAAGGTAATAAAGTAATTTATTCTGATCGGTTAAAATAGATAAAGGAAGGCCAGCTTTTCAGAAGCTGACCTTCCTTTTTAAGTATCTGATTTATTTTCGTTTCGTTTATTTTTTCTTGCTGTTACGAGTTTCCTCCAGACGATATAATACAATCCTACGTATTAAATCATAAGGAATCGGCTGATTAAGGGGAAATTGAACGGACCCCTTACCGCCCTTATACTTACTAAGCTCCTCCTGAAAGGATTCAATTCCGTTTGGAGTGGGATAAAATCCGATATGCTTCTGAAAGGCCGCATAATGGACCAGGTTTCCATTTAAATAAAAGGTTGGCATTTGGTAACTGATCTTCTCCGTTGCATCGGGGACCAGCTCCCTGATGAGCTGTCTGATGTTATTTAAAATCGCCTGAACCTCAGGTGGGGTGGCTGCGATATACTCATCCACGGTCTTATATTCCGTCATTTCATTTCCCTCCTTTATTATTAAATTTTCTGTATTCTACTCCTGTTACCTTCCGGATATAGCTACCTAAAAATGATTAGACTGTGAAGTGTCCCACCAGCTTCTCCAGCTCCAGGGCAATCTCCTGAAGCTTTCTGGCAGAACCGGAAGCGTTCTCAATCGATACCAGCTGCAACTCTAAAGAGGATGCTATTTCCTGTGTGGAGGAGGTTGTCTCCTCCGCAATCGCTGAGATACTCTCAATGGCTCCAACCACTTCATTCTTGTCATGATTTACCTTATCAATACTATCAATCATGATCTCAATTTCCTGTACGATAGTGGTGATTGATTTATCGATCTGCTTAAAGGCCTTTCTTGTGTTCTTGGAAACAGAAGTGGTCCTTACAAGAACCTCTGAGCCCGTTGCCATATATTCCTGTGCTTCTCCGATTGCACTGCTGACTTCATCAATGATCCTTTGGATATTCTCCACGGAATTCGCGGTTTGATCTGACAGCTTTCTGATCTCCTGGGCAACCACAGCAAAGCCTTTTCCGGTCTCACCGGCTCTCGCACTTTCAATCATTGCATTAAGCGCTAGTAGCTTCGTCTGTTCCGAGATTGTTTTTATTACATTTGTGATCTCGGTTATGGCTTCTGATTTATTACCTAGGATATCAACCATGTCCTTAATTTTTAAGGTAACCTCTTCGTTCGCTGTTACCGCTTCCAGTAGACCATTAATATTATCTAGTCCACTCTGATTCGCCTGCTTCGTCTCGATAATACTGGATCTCATTCCATCTGCCTTTTGGGAAATGAGCGCAATCTCATTGGCAAGATTATTTAACCGTTCGAAGCCATCCACGGAATTGGTTGCCAGGGTCGTGGAGGCTGATGCCAGTTCACCGGAGGCTCTGGCTATTCCCTGCGCCATCCCAGAGGTATCGGAGCAAATTAAGGATAAATCCTTCGAACTATCGGTTACTTTACCTGCACTTTGAGTAATATCCATGACCATAGAGCGAAGCGTTTGCTGCATCTGACTTAGTGCATTTCCCATCTCGCCAATCTCATCCTTACGTTTACTTGTAAAGCCTACGGTAAAATCACCCTTCGCCAGAGTCTTAAGATTGCCGGACATTAATGTGATCGGGTGGATAATTCGCCTCGCCATGATTATACCGGCAACCGTAGCGATCAGCATGATCACCAGCGATAGCATAATTGTCGTAAATAAGGATTGCCTAATCTGTTCATACATGCTATTCAGAGAGATTCCAAGATTCAGGGCTCCTGAAATCTGCTCGGACAGTACAAAATCCGTTGAGACATTATAAACCTTCTCTCCGGTTGCAGTGGATATAATCTGTCCCATGGTAGTCTGATGCTCCAAAACGGCAGTTACATCTCCCTTCGAGGTAGCTGAGGAGACAGCATCCGTTTCCTCCTCGGTATTCGCAAGAGTATCATTCGATACTATTACCTGTGCATTTTCATCCGATAAGGATACGTATACGAGGTTCCCGTCACTCTCCTCCTTTATCGCTTTAAAGATTTCCTGGAGAGCGGATAGACTGGATACATGCTCTGCTTTGATTTCACGTTTAATATTCTGGATCAAGGTAGATCCATCACTCTTCATCTGATTTGTCACAGACATCCTTATTACATAATAGGATACACCGATTAAGGATGTACAGCATAAGGCGATTAATAAAATGATTACTGCCAGCATTCTGCTTGTCAATGATTTAAACATTATAATTCCTCCTAGATAATTTTGGACCCTAAACACCGGCATATACTCGCCCTTTTATAAGGTTAGTCCCTATGTACCGCAAAATATCAGGTACATTACTTCTCTCTTTCCATCATTATACAACTCAAAAAAGATATGCTTTATTATATATGATATCGAGAAAATAGTAAAGAATGTTACAATTAAATCGAAAAGTTACGAAAATGGTGAATTTTTCTGCATTTTAACCCATTATACTTCGATCACATTTATTGAAATTTCTTATTTTTTTGCATCTATAATTTGACATATTATGATAAAAAGGACTGTTTCATATGAATTAGTCCATATCTGTTAGATTAATTATTCTAACCTTTGGGGATTAATACACATATATAACAGTCCTTTTTATCCTTTTATCCTTTTCACTAATTCTTATTATTCACTGCGCAGTGCATCAATGGGATTCAGCTTCGCCGCCTTGTTAGCCGGCATATACCCAAAACAGATTCCGATCCCTGCTGACACGCCAAATGCCAGAAGTATCGCTTCAATCGTAGGAGCGGCCTCCATTCCAAAGGCATTGCCAAGGGTAGTGGTAGCAATGCTACCTATAACAATTCCAATCATTCCTCCGGTGGTACTGATAGCAATGGCTTCAATTACGAATTGGGACATAATATCTCTTTTCTTCGCACCGAGGGATTTCCGAATCCCGATTTCCTTCGTTCGTTCCACTACTGAGACCAGCATAATATTCATAATGCCGATACCCGCTACCAACAGAGAAATTCCGGCGATACCACCAAGCACAGCTGAGAGCATGCTGGTCATGGATTGAATGGCATCCAATAGCTCCTTCATGCTTTGGATATAATACAAATCCTCATTCTTCATAATTGTATAAAGGTAATTATCTAATAGCTCCTCTGCCACCTCTGCATCCTCCGTATCGATTACGGTAAAGGTAAAATTAGAGATGTTAGACACTCTTGACAGTCTGGCTGCCGTAGAATATGCGATATAAATTCGATCATCCTTTGTATTGGCCTCTGAGTCTGCCTCTTCCTTCAAAATTCCAACAATACGAAAAATCTTTCCGCTAATCCTTATGGTATCACCCGGAGTAACCTTACCTTCAAACAATTCCTCTGCGACATAAGTACCGATTACGCAAGCCTCATATCGATTCGCAATATCCGCATATTGAATAAAACGACCCGTGGATAGTTCTAGAGCATTCATATCCATATAATCCTCCCCCACACCAATCACTGTGGTTGTCATGGAGGAGCTGCCATTTTTCACGGTATAGTTTGCATTTAAGGTAGGTGTCACCCCCTGGAAGATTTCATCGTTTTCTTTCGCAAATTCATAGATCTCATCCACCTCTACCTTACGGGTATCCGTAGCGGTGATGGATACATTGATCATATTCGTGCCCATATCTGCAAAGGTATCCACCAGATAATTGGTTACACCGGTCACCAAGCCCAGTAGTGTTATGACAGAGGCAACACCAATAATCATACCCAACATCGTTAGAAACGACCTCATTTTACTGCCTAAAATGCTTTTAAATGCTAATTTGCATGCTTGACTGAATTTCATCCCTGCACCTGCCTCCTATATTCATCCACAGAGCCGTCAAAGATTAGCTTACCATCCTTTAGCGTTACAATTCTCTTTGCTTCCTCTGCTACCGAACGGTCATGGGTAATGAGCACAATGGTATTGCCCTCCTCATTAAGCTGCCTCAGAAAATCCAGCAGCTCACGGCTTGTTCTGGAATCCAGTGCACCCGTCGGTTCATCCGCTAAGATTAAGGAGGGCTTTCCCACTAAAGCCCTTGCCACGGCACCTCTTTGCTGCTGTCCACCGGATAGCTGGTTGGGAAAATTCCTCCACTTATCCTCGATCCCTACACGTTCCAATGCTTCCATGGCCAGGCGCTTTCGGTCTCGCTTCTGATAGCCTGCATAAAGTAGCGGCAGCTCAACATTCTCCAGAAGATTCTGCTTCGGTAAAAGATTATACTGCTGAAAGATAAATCCTATGGTTCTGTTACGAACCTCTGCCAACGCATCACCCTTCATCTTACTGACATCCTGTCCCTTTAATATGTATTGACCGGAGGTGGGGACATCCAGTGCACCGATAATGTTCATGATAGTCGATTTTCCACTACCGGATTTACCGACAATGGCAACAAATTCACCCTCCATGATGCTGAGATTGATTCCATCATTGGCACGAACCTCCGTGCTACCCATTTGATAGATTTTATAGATATCAATCAACTGGATCAAAGGTACCTTTGTTTTATCATACATCTGCTGATTGTTCATCCCAGTACCTCCTATTGTCTCCCACCGGAGAAGCCACCATTTCCTCGATTGCTATTGTCCCTGTTAGGCATGGATCCTCCCTGGAAGCCACCGCCCGGCATCTCTCCCTCTGAACGGAAACTCATACCCGGCATCATTTCGATTGCTCCGGATATCCTCTTAACATAGACTGTTTCATCACCCTCTAAACCATTGATAATTTCGATATAATCACCATCCGTGATTCCTGTCTCGACTGCAACCTCTCGAAAACCTACGGGGACATCTCCAACTTCTTCGGTTACTGTCGCATCTTCAACATATACGACATCCCCTCGCATCAGAGCATCACTGGGGATTGCAATTACTTGCTTTGCCTGCTTAGTAATGATCTCACCGGTTACATTCATTCCGGGCAGAAGGTCCCCGACCTCTGTAATTCGAACTGTTACCGGGTATTGGGTGACACCCTGATTTGTGGTGCTCTGCAAGCTGATGTTGGTAACTACTCCGTGATAGGTTTCATCCTCATAGGCATCGGCTACCACGTCAACCTCCTGTCCAACCGCGACCTTATTCACATCCAGCTCATCCACACTCATTTCAAAGGTAACTGCGGATAGATCATAGATGATACATAGGGTACTGTTCATACTGTTTGATTTGATCGTATCCCCTACCAGTGCTTCCTTACTAATGATGATTCCCGATATGGGAGCTGTGATGCTGTAATTCGTTCTGTTATCAATGATATCCTCCAGCTTAGCCTGTGCATCCTCCAACGTTTCCTCGGCACCCTCCACATTGTCTCTCGCATTATCTAATGCCTTCTGCGCATTCTCCAGCTTACTTGATACATTCTCCAGCTGATTCTCCGCCGATTTTTCTGTAAAGGAATAAATGAGGTCGCCTACCTTAACCTGACTTCCTTCTTCTATGTAAAGCCGGCTGATTTCACCAGCAGCCTCCGCCTTTATTATCGTATCCGTCAACACTCGAAAGGCTCCCTCTCCACTGCTGTAGATACTACCAATCACAGCGGTGGCCGTGGTTGCTGTGTTAAGTCCTCCGGGATTTTTCACCTGCAAGGTCACTTGCCTTACCAATCGGTTACCACTTAAAACTTCATTAATAGTACTTACCTTGGTAACCGTACCGGTTAACTCCTCTTCCGTTGTCTCCAGAATAATCTTCGCTTTCTTGCCGACGATGGACTGGTCGACCTCAGAAGCAGGGAAAGGTACGTCGAAGAGCATCGTGTTATTATCATAAAGCTGAGCGATCTGTGTTCCTGCCTGAACCGTATCTCCCTCTTTTACATACAATTCTTTAATAATTCCTGTCTCCTCCACCCTTATATTCGGGTCACCATACTTCGTCTTTGCCTCCTCATAATCCTCCTTGGCATCCTCATAATCGGCCAGAGCGTCCTCATAATTATTCTGTGCCTTTGTCAGATTCTTTTCCGCTCTATTTACGGAGGTCTTTGCGGTGTCAATCTCTGTATCCAGGTTATCCGTCGCAACCTGGTATAACACCTGTCCTTCTTCCACAAGGTCACCCTCTTCAAAATCCGCCGCGATAATTTCACCTTCTACCAGGGTCGTAACCTCATAGGTATTGAGCGGCTCTATGGTTCCTGAGGAGGATAATACATTTTGTATGTCTCTGACCTCTACCTTGGCTGTTGTATTTTTCTCCTGCTGTTGCTTCTGACTGCCAAGCTGTGCTCTCACCCCTCGCAGTCCGATGTTGGCACTGATCAAAAGGACCCCAAGAATTATGATCCATAGGATCATCTTTTTCCATTTTATATTTTTTAGAATTTTATTCATCCTGATACCTCTCTCTAATTTGTCTTGCTTTCAGCAACAATCACACGGACTCTACCACCTATGGTAATCGCCTTGTCAAGGTAGGCTGTGACCTTATATTTAGATAGGTCCTTAATCTTATTCAGGGTAGTAGTTGTATACTCCTTATTGTTCCAATAGTATATACTCACCTGTTCGGATAATGGATACTTTGTTGTTCCTGAGGTAATCGATGTGGTACCGATGGAATCAACGACAACTTCACTTAATGCATAGGTCTTTGCTATTTCATCGCCCTTATAACGAAAACCGGTGGGCCCAACGGTTAATGAGAGATCCGTTAAATTTGACCTTGTGAAATTTCCCGCTGCTCCGTCCAGGATATAGCTGTAGTTATGGGAAGCTCCCCCGATATTCAGCCCGGTAAAAATTCCATAACGATCCGTATCTCCGGTGGCACGCTTTAGAATCAGGCTCTCAATCTCTCCGGCCGTATTCGTATCATAATACATTATCATATTATCAAGAAGTGTCATATTAGCCAGTCGAATCGGGTATATGTTGATATAACTGCCATCACTATAATCTAGAATTTTGACATTCGTGGCTAATTTTTTACCTCCAACCATGGTACCTGTACTGTTAAAAGTTCCATTCGATAAGCTGGCCTTTGTTGTATCATATTTGTTGATCGTTACTGTTCCATCCTCATACCTTATCACTATAATATCTTCTGCTTCAAAGCTTAGTCGATCATCATCATAATCCTGGCTATAAACATTTCCGGAGGCGTCAACAAAGGTGGCATAGCTCTTATTCACATAGTTACCGTCCGTATCCTCCACGCTGTGAACGCCTGTACGTAGGACGATACCGGCTATGGTCGTATCATATTCGTCCTGTGATAAAACGCCTGCCACTGCACCATTTTTACCAAGAAGTAGCGTTACAATCTCACCCTTTGAAACAGCTCCGACGGATGAGAACTTCTGTGATGCTTCACTGGTCTCAAAAGAGTAGGTTGCTCCGGCAACCGTAACCGAGGAAGGGTTGATTAGATCCGGTTTGATCTCACTTAAGACACCGGTAACCTTAGTATCATAGGCCCATACAATTTTTCCACTTTCCGAAAAGTATAGTACATCATAGTGATCAATGTCGGAGTAGACTGCTTTACTGTCATTTTTATAAAAGGTAGCCTCTGCAATGGTAAAGGGAAGCTTCCTGATCCAATTCTGACTGGCAATAATCGGCCCCTCTGTGCCGGTATTCACAACCGACAGATAATCTAAGGCTCCACTCTCATCCAGAGAATAGCCTAAGACCTCCGCATATACCTTGCCGTCCTTGGTTGCAGCATTTAGGGTATTATAAAACAGATTAACACAATGGTCATAATTAATTCTTGTGGTTTTGTTTGTAATAGTGACATTTTTATTCAGCTTTTTCGATTCGTAGACGGCCAGCTTATTCGCTGATGCATTCCCTGCGAAATCACTGTCCGTATAGCCTAAAAGCTTAAGTACACCGTGAATGGCTTCCATCAGGGTTACTCCCTGATTTGGTTTAAATCTTCCGTCAAGATAACCATACATCCAGCCATTGGTTACTGCGGTTCTTATGTATCCGGCTGCCCAGTGTTTTTTAGAAACATCAGTAAATAACGAGACATTACTCGATACAGCAACCTTGCCCTTTAAGGAGGACATATTCACAAGCAGCTGTGCATATTGTGCCCTGGTTATTTTGGCTGCGTTTGTGTCAAGCTCTCCCTGATCTGTTTTCATAATATCAAGCGCACCGATAATCTTCTGTGCCTCGGTAGAGGCATAGACGGTTGGCTCCATACCACCGATTCTCGTTGGTAACAGCATTAGGGTAATCAAAATAAAAGCTATAACGTTTCGCATATTTCCTTCTCCTTTATCCTTCTAGCATAAATTGATATATCTACCAACTAATACTAACCGAAAAGCATGAACATTTTGTGTCCTAAATGTGAGGAATTTATAGAATCAATAAAAAAAGAAAGAGGAGAAAATGAAATACATTCCGAAGCTTCTCATATAATTCTTAGCCGCTTGAACGTATCCTAGCTTACTTAAGATAAAGGGAATACAAAGGCGAACCAGATCATCCCGCCTAGCAAAGAGATGATTTGGTTCGCCTGTATATTACTTTCTTTATTGATTCAGTGTATTTTATATCAATAGGATACCGTAAAGCTACTCATTGCAGATGGTAACACCATCGCCACATTCTTGTTCGTATTTTCATCCGTCCCTCTACGGCGTATATAAATTGTACTACCGTCAGGAGCCGTGGACCTTGATACTGTCATTAAGGACGACTTGGAGACCGCTTTCCAGGATGCCCTTGCGGGGTCAAGCTCACCCCCATCCCTCACTACACAATATTCATATATATCCTTAGTGGAAGCACGATTAAACTGCATAACCAGCTTAGAGTTCACGTAGTAATAGGTAACCTCACTGGAGCTACCTCCAAGAGTCGGCGCTCCGGTCTGTCCAGGAATGATCAGCTTCTGAGTCTTAGAATGAGCCGCAGATCTTGTCGCTGATTTACGAAAGAGCAGCGTTACACTCTTACCACCGTTTTGATACAGCGCCTTGGGAGCAAGTTCTTCAATAGACATATCTCTTTCGCACTCCACCCATACTTCACTCTCTTCATCATAATACTCCAATGCCGTGGTAGTTGTTAAAGTTAGCTTGGAGGTACGAACCTTTACTGACGGAGCAGCAATTCTTGCTGGAATTGTAATTGTAATTTCTGCACTTGGTCTCATGCCCACATTGCCCGCTCCTGATCCGATGACCTGCGGCGTACGGATGATGATTTTCGCACCTTTTGTACGAAGATTCTCCATTGTAGCTAAAAAGCTTTGATAGCTGGAGGAGGTTTCTGTAAAGCTGACCTTATTCCAATAATAATCCGTAGCTTTTCTCCACTCAAAATAGTCTGATTCCTCTACCTCACTGAAGGTGAATTCTCCTTCCACCTTATCGTATTCTACGCTAATGGAGGAATTTTGCATCGGCAAGGTAATTGCTTTTACTGATTTTACAATATCACCTTTGAAATAAAGTGTTACATCCTTTGTATCGGATACCCATGAGATATCAAAGTTGTATGCTTTCGCGTCATTATTATATCCGCCCTCGATCTCCGACCAGGTGCTATTATCCTCGGAATAATAAACCACATTATTATTGTTATTATATACCTGTAAGGTTAATAATTCATAATTCACCGTGCCAAAGGATACTGCAGAGGCCTCTGCAGCAAGTGCCCTATCTGCGGGAAGCAGCCATAGTATAAGGCTACATAAAACAAGGATTGGTAATAAACGTAATTTCTTCATGCTAAGCCCTCCTATAGTTTATTAATTAATCGCATTCAATATAGTGAGCTTACAGCCCGTCCGAATTGTAAAGCCATTACTCAGGGTTATCACCACATTATTCGTCGTGGTGGAATCTGTGGACAATTTATTTATCTTTGCATTGGATAGGTAAATTGTTGCTTTTCCTCCCGATACTTTAGCTGAACCAAAGATTGAGGTGCCACCCCAGGTTACCTCGG
>JAEYXC010000126.1 GCA_023428655.1 Bacillota bacterium
TAAGTAAAATCGGAATACATAAGGATATCATATCCCTTTATAGTGATTTGACCTGTGTATGGCATCTAAGGGATCCCGGTTATCATTTAAAAGCAAAGGCGATCTTTCTGATGATTCTCCAACGTTACCTTCAGATTATTGTATATCAAAAGGATACTAATGTGACGGACAAGAGAATCAAAAAGGCACTGCACTATATGACCACTCATTATCAGGAGCCTCTTACCGTCCAAATGATGGCTGAGCTGGTGAATTTAAGTAATATGTATTTTGGCAATCTGTTTAAGCAGGAAACCGGTATGTCTTTCCATAAATTCCTGACTTCTATCCGATTAAATCGTGCGGAGGATATGTTAAACAGCGGTGAATACAAAATCAATGAAATAGCGGATGCCTGCGGCTTCTCCGATGTATTCTATTTCAGCCGTCTGTTCAAGGAAAACAGAGGCTTTGCGCCGTCCAACGTAATTCGTACAAGAAAAGAACAAAGTATTAATGAATAAATAGAATCAGAGGGGCTGTAGCAAAATATAATATTTGAACTCATTTAGCGAGTTCAAAAATATATTTCCAACAGCCCTCTTCTTATTCATCGACGTAAAACGCCGCATTCGATTATAAAATGTTCTTCCTGTTACAAGGTCCTAGTATAGATGCCCCATCTTTTCCTTCTTTGTCTCAAAATACCTCTGATTATGCATATTGGTATCCATAATTATCGGTACTCGTTCCACAATCTCTATACCATGGCCTTTGAGTCCTACCAGCTTCTTTGGATTATTCGTCATCAGACGTATCTTTCTAACCTTCAGTTCACTGAGAATCTGGGCACCGATGCCATAATCCCTCATATCTGCCGGGAACCCAAGAGCGATATTGGCTTCCTCGGTATCCATCCCTTCCTCCTGTAGCTTATACGCTTTAATCTTGTTAATCAAACCGATGCCGCGGCCCTCCTGTCTTAGATAAAGCAATACCCCCTTCCCTTCTTTTTCAATATTCGCTAATGCAGCCGCCAGCTGCTCTCCGCAGTCACACTTTAGGGAATGGAAGGCATCACCCGTAAGACACTCGGAATGAACCCGCACAAGAACCTCATCCTCTTCCCGGATCGTTCCCTTCACCAAGGCCACATGATGCTCCCCGTTCAGCTTATTAACAAAACCAATCATCCGAAAATCACCGTATTCCGTTGGTAGATTTGCTTCTGCCTCTCGAACCACATAACAATCCGTCTCTCTTCTGTATTCGATTAACTCTTCAATGGTTACCACCTTTATGCTTTCTTTCCTTGCATAAGCCAAAAGCGGTTCTCCCTTTAATACCTCACCACAATCATCCAAGACCTCTGTGAAGGTTCCGGAGGGATAAAAACCGGCTATCTCAGCCAGATCGGAGGCTGCCTCCGCATAACCGGCCTTCTTGAGAATTCCTCCGATGGCTGCTTTCATTACAAAGACATGACCGGGTGTTCTAAAATTAGTAGGGCCTATGGAGCTTTTCAGTAGATCATGAATGGTATGAGCCCGTTCCTCCGCAGTAATTCCGCTTAAGCCTTCCACCGAATCCACCGAAAGCAGATAAGCATTCGGATTAGAATGATTTCCGATGGGATTGACCTGTGGCAGTGTTATCTGATCTGTTTTCTCCACCGGCAATGAGATACAGGTAAATCCGGTACCATGCTTCATCATAAAATTAATCGTTTCTTTGGTGATCCGTTCACTGGCTGCATAAAGTACGCCTCCGCTTTGTGCCTGGTCATCATCGGTAATGATTACAACTTTATTCTGTTTCACATCTTCAATTACATCGTGTAGTTTTACTGTCATTTTATTATCCTCCTTCGTTTGAATATGCTGTCATATTCTAATGCCTCTAAATCAAATAGCCCTTCACGATAACATCGGGGCCGACAATCTCATAGGATACTCGCTTTAATAAGATTGCATCCCGCATTCGTTCTATCCCTGCTCCTCCCACCGGAGTAATTGCCTCTCTTCCTCCGATAATCTTCGGTGCAATGGTTGTATATACCTTGTGGACACATCCACTCTCAAAAGCTGAGGCTAGAATGGAGCTACCTCCCTCGATATATAAAGAATCCACTCCCATCCTGCCCAGTACCTCTAAAATGTCCGGAAAGTAAAGCTTACCGTTTCGTTCCTTCCGCTTCTCAACCATAACTCCCTTTCGAAGAAATGCTTCCTCTTTTTCAGTAGGAAGGAGCTCGGAGGCAATAATTAGGGTTCTTACCCCTTCCTCCACTTGAAGCACCTTACTATCCGGCGGGATATCTCCATACCTGGATACGATTACCCTCAGCGGATGGGAGCACTTGGTTCCCTCAAGTCTGGTGGTAAGCATGGGGTTATCCTGCTTAACGGTGTTCTCACCAACCAGGATGGCTGCCACACGTTGCCTTAGCTGATGAACGAAATTCAGGCTGTCGTCCGAGCTAATCCATTTGGAATCGCCTGTTTTCGTAGCAAGCTTGCCATCCAGGGTCATTGCCCATTTGACAACCACAAAGGGCTTCTTATGCTTACAATAGTAGGTATAGATTTCATTTAGGTCCTCACATTCCTCTTGAAGAACTCCCACCTCACAGCTGATCCCCAATGCTCCCAGTTCTTTCATAAAATCCAACTTCCTTTGGGGCTTCGGGTCCCGCATACCGATCAAAACCCGGCCAATTCCTTTCTCTCGGATCAAACGAAGACTTTCTCTAAGCTGTTCCTCTGATTGAAACGGTTCAATGTTCAAATATAAGTCTGCGTCATTCAGGTCCTCCAATGTCCTGCGAAGTGCAGTAATTTCAGACCCTTGCGCACCATAAGCCTCATAAAAACCTTCACCAAGTATCCTATTATCCTTTACCAGTAAGGCGCCGGACAGAGGTCCCGGATTCACAAAGCCACTACCCTGATTCGCCAGTTCTATCACTCTCTTCATATAATTTTGATCCATAGGATACCCCCTTACTATGCAGGTATCGAAGTCTCTGTCAACCCCAGTGTTCTAACCTGCCCATTCTCTCAGTTATTGAGCCTTATACTGTATTATATTAATTTCTGTTAACTGTGTCAATTTCATTGTTATTTTCAAATATCATTGCTAAATACAGCAAATAGCAGCGACAACATAAAGAAAACAGGTATGAATAACCCATTTATCGGGTTATCATACCTGTTACTATTACAAATCGAGGCTTCCAAATAACTGGAATCCCATTTTCCTTTTTCGTTATATTCTGACAGAATAACTCAATTTCGTTATTTCCTTCCTGTTACTGGCATGGGATCCGGCTCATAATCTTTTCGGTAAAGAATTCCTTTACCTGATTCGGTTCAATTCGAAATTCCTCATGATCCACTTTAATCGATACTCCCTTTGCCTGACATTGCTTCATGCAAAAGATCGCCTCAAAATTGAGCTGATCATGCAGGGAATTTTGTTCAATTAATTGTTGAATATCCTGCACTACATTATAGGAGCCGTTCAGATGGCAGGAGGTACCGACACATACTCTTACTTCAATCATACTACGGATGCTCCTTTCCCTGGGTATAGTCCACATGTAAAAGCTCATGGACTCTTCCCTGCAGTATTCCTCGGTAAAGTGTAAGCATCAACGGGTTCTCCTCAGCAAATTTTACATTACAGAGCTTATCAGCTGCATACAAGCTCTTCCCTCTAGACTCACGGGTCTTGGCTTCGGCAAAGGGCTGTCCGGCACCGCAGACACAGCCTCCGGGGCAAGCCATGATTTCTACAAAATCATAATGCTCACCGGACCGAATTCTCTCGATCAAATCACTGGCATTTTTCAGTCCACTGACAATCGCAATCTTGACCTTTCGGTCCCCATACATTACTGTGGTTTCCTTAACCCCTTTCATACCTCGAACTCCCTGATAGGCAATGGACATCAATGCTCCCTTGGATTTGTCCGTAGAGAGTCTTCGAAGCACCGCCTCGGTTACTCCACCGGTAACACCGAAGATAACACCTGCACCCGTCATAGTTCCGAAGGGCATATCCACAGCTTCCGGCTCCAATTCCGAGAACACAATACCGGATTCTTTAATCATCTGTATTAGTTCCTGAGTAGTGATTACATAATCCACGATAGGACTTCCCTCCATTATAAATTCCTCTCTGGAGGCCTCGTATTTCTTTGCGGTGCAAGGCATAACGGCAACATGCATATGTCGTCTGCCGGAGCTTTGGGATTGATCCTTTATAATGGATGCCAGCATCTGCATCGGTGAGCGGCAGGTAGATACATTGGGTAATAGTTCCGGATAATTCTTCTCACAGTATTGAACCCATGCAGGGCAACAGGAGGTAAATAAAGGTAACTCCTCGTTCTCATCCAGACGTTTAATCAATTCCTGGGCTTCCTCAAGGACAGTTAAATCCGCTCCGGTACTGGTATCATAGATTTCATCAAAGCCCATACGTCGAAGAGCAGCAACGATTTTACCCATGGCATTTTCATCCGACTTCACACCCAGCTTCTTCCCAAGACCCACTCGTACCGCAGGAGCAATCTGAACCGTTACCTTCGTATTCGTTTCATCCAATGCCTTCCATACGGTCTGCGTATCATTCTTAACCACGATAGCACCCGTTGGACATACTGCAGCACATTGTCCGCAACCAACACAGGGAGATTCAGAAATCGGAATGTCAAAGGCAGTGCTGATTGTCATCTTTGACCCGCGATGGGCGAAATCTATCGCGCCGACGTTTTGTATCTCATTACACATTCTGACACAGTCACCGCATAAAATGCATTTATTTGTATCTCTTTCAATACAGACGGAGGAGGTATCCAGCTTTGGCTTCTCAGCCGTATTCGGAAAACGAACTCCGGTAATATTAAACCGCATGGCCAAATCCTGCAGCTTACATTTTCCGTTATTGCCACAGGTGGTACAATCCCTGCAATGGTTCGCCAAAAGCAGCTCCAGTATATTTTTACGGTACTTGCGAAGTCTCTCCGTATTTGTTTTAATCTTCATGCCCGCCTTCGGTATGGTGGAGCAAGCCGCATCAATCCCACCCCACTCGTTTTCAATCATACACATACGGCAAGCGCCGTAAATGGAAAGCTCCGAATGATAGCAGAAGGTCGGCATTTTAATACCGATCTTACGGATTAGCTCAAGTAGGTTCTTTTCACCGCCTATTTCCACAGGAATACCGTCAATTGTCATTATATTATTCTTATCCATTTCAAATCCTTCCTGCTGCATTGTGATACAGCTCAATCATCTTGAAACAACCTTATGTAGGTAGGTCCACATCCCTTTTTCCGGTGTGATCCGCTCCGGTTCCTCTTAATCTTCCACTCCCTATTATGCGATTGCATGGAAGGGGCAGGTGGTGATGCAGGCACCGCATTTGATGCACTTAGTCCCGTCTATTTGGAAGGGTTCCTTCACCTTTCCGCTGATTGCATTCACCGGGCAGGCTTTCTGGCATTTCGTACAGCCTTTGCATAAGGCCGGATCAATGGTAATTGATTTTAATTTCGAGCAATTCCCGGTAGGGCAGCGTTTCTCAAAAATATGGGCTTCGTACTCCTCTCTGAAATGCTTGATGGTGCTTACAATCGGGAAGGGAGCCGATTTACCAAGTCCGCAAAGTGCTGTTGAGGATATGGTATCCGCCAGCTCTAATAACAGCTCAATATCGCCTTCTTCTCCTTCTCCTGCGACAATTCGGTCTAGGATTGCAAGCATTCTCTTCGTACCCTCGCGGCAAGGTACACATTTACCGCAGGATTCGTTCTGGGTAAAATTCATGAAGAAACGGGCTACCTCAACCATACAAGTACTGTCATCCATTACCACAAGTCCCCCAGAACCGATCATCGCCCCGGCCTTTTTCAAGGAATCAAAGTCAAGCGGGAGATCTAAGTGCTCTTTCGTCAGACAGCCACCGGAGGGACCGCCAATCTGCACTGCCTTAAACTCTCCACCTTCCTTCATACCACCGCCTACCTCAAAAATTACTTTTCGGAGAGTGGTACCCATCGGAACCTCAATCAGACCGGTATTCTCGATATTACCGGTAAGGGCAAAGGCCTTGGTACCCGGACTGTTTTCCGGACCGATACTCTTATACCAGGCTGCTCCATTATTGATAATCAGAGGTACGTTGGCATAGGTTTCTACATTATTTAACACCGTAGGCTTATCGAACAAGCCCTGCTCCACCGTTCTCGGCGGCTTTACCCTTGGCATACCACGTTTGCCCTCAATGGAAGCCGTTAATGCACTTCCCTCTCCGCATACGAAGGCTCCTGCGCCGCGGTTGATATGGATCTTAAATCGGAAGTCCGTCCCTAAGATATTCTCACCCAGAAGGCCATATTCTGTTGCTTGTTCAATTGCCAGCTTCAGCCTGCTGACCGCCAGGGGATACTCCGCTCTTACATAGATATAACCCTCATCAGCTCCACAGGCAAGACCCGCAATCATCATACCCTCCAGCATTCTGTGAGGATCCCCCTCCATTATGCTTCGATCCATAAAGGCACCCGGGTCACCCTCATCCCCGTTACATACGATGTATTTCTTCTCCTGCTTTTGTCTCTTAACCTGGGACCATTTCCGTCCGGCAGGAAAGCCACCGCCCCCTCTTCCACGAAGATTGGACTCGGATATTTCATCTATGATATCCTCCGAGGACATCTCAAACAGTGCCTTCTCAAAGGCATTGTAGCCACCGATTGCAAAGTACTCTCGAATGGAGGTTGCATTGATTTGACCGCAGTGTTCTAGCACCGTACGCGTCTGTCTATTGTAGAAGGGAATATCCTCCTGTTTTTCATAAATCCTTCCATCCTTTTGATAGGAAAGTCTTTCTACAAGTCTTCCGCCGATTAGGGTCGTCTGGATGATTTCCTCGCAGTCCTCAAGCTTCACCTTGGTATATAGCCATCCTTGCGGTTCAATCCGAATCAAAGGCCCCATCTCGCAGAACCCATGACATCCGCTCTTCTTCATACCGACACTATCACCATGGGGTTCCATAGCAAGCTCCACCGTACATGGCACCTTATGCTCCTGAAGCAGTTCTGTCAAACGATCAAAGATAATCAGTGCCCCACTGGATACACAACCGGTTCCGGCACAAACTAAAAGCTTTTGCGTCTGATGTTCTAAGGCTTTGTTACATATCGTGCGTATCTGAACCAAATCATTTCTAGTTTTTAGCATTCCAACTCCTCCTTCAGTACTTTTAAGAGCTCCGAGGTCTTGTCCGGCGTCATGGCAGGATATACCTTATCATTCACAGTAATAACCGGTGCCAGCCCACAGGCTCCAAGGCAGGATACGGTCTCTACGGTAAAGCCCAAATCATCGGTAGTAGCCTTCTGAGCGGACAGACCCAACTCCTCTCTGAGTCTGTGTAATATCGGTATTGACTTTCGCACATGACAGGCTGTACCATCACAGATCTTGATTACAAACCTTCCCTTCGGCTCCAAAGAAAAATTCTCATAAAAGGTTGCTGTACTATAAATTCTTGCCTCACTAACCCCAATCTTACCGGACAAATACGGGAATACTTCTCTCGGAAGATAACGGTAATGCTCTTGAATCTCCTGCAGTATTGCAATAATTGCACTTGTACTGCAGCCATGCTCTTCGATAATCCTATCAATGATGAAATAATCAAATCCCTCGTTCATTTTTTTCCTCCATTCTTTCACTTGTATCTATCAATTCCTTCTTTTTGTTTTTCTACCAGATGATTGGACAGGATTGCCAGAGAGCTGGCCAAATTTTCATCCTTTACCATAATGTTCTCAGGAGTCTTAAGATGCGCAGGTCCAAAATTCCATATGGCCAAGACACCACACTCCACCAGCTGGTTGCAGGCTTTTTGGGCTTCCCTGGAATCAACCGCAATAATCCCAATTTTTATTTTCATTCTGGAACAAAAATTCGACATTTTACTTATTGGAAGCAGTCTTTTGTCCGACTCGTATGCGGCCAGGTCCTCCTCGCTACCAAAGGCTGCTACAATATCCACCCCATAATCTAAAAACCCCTCGTAAGCCAGTAAGGCTCGGGCCAGCGCCCCGCTACCGACTATTACCGCAGATTCGATATTATCATAACCAAGACAGTGCTCCAGCTCCTGTACCAGCTCCTTAATGAAATATCCAACCTTAGGGCGACCATTCCCGCTAACCCTAGCTAAATCCTTTCTGACCTGAACATCATTCAGGTTCAGCTCATGAGCTATGGTGGTTGCAGAGATATTGGCCGAACAATCCGTTGGCAGACCCTTCAGATAATTCAGGTAGAGGGGCAGACGCTTGACCATCTGTGTTGTCAACGAATTCAACGCCATTTGATCACTCTCCCGATACGGATAGGTACTTATCAATCGCCGCTGCAGCCGTCTTACCGGCTCCCATGGCAAGAATTACAGTGGCCGCTCCGGTCACAGCATCTCCCCCCGCATAGACAGCGGTTCTGGAGGTGAGACCGGTGGCCTCATTTACAACAATACCACCCCAGCTCTGTGTCATTAGGCCGGAGGTAGTAGCTTTGATTAGGGGATTAGGGGATGTTCCGATTGCCATAATGACACAATCGGACTGTATGTCAAACTCGCTGTTAGGGACACCAATGGGCTTCTGTCTTCCAGATGCATCCGCTTCCCCCAGTACCATCCGCTGGCAGCTGATTCCGGTAACCCAGCCTTCTTCATTTCCATGTATCTCAAGAGGATTGGTCAAGAACAGAAAATCGATTCCTTCCTCCTTTGCATGCTCCACTTCCTCCAGACGTGCCGGTAGCTCGTTTTCGGTACGTCGATAAATCACGGTTACCTCTGCTCCCAGTCGTTTGGCACATCTCGCGGCATCCATTGCCACGTTACCGCCTCCGACAACAGCCACTCGACCTCCTCTTTGAATCGGTGTCATGGCAGTCTCCTCATACGCCTTCATTAAATTAATTCTGGTAAGGAATTCGTTCGCACTATAAACTCCCTTTAAATTCTCACCCGGAATATTCATAAAGCTCGGAAGACCGGCTCCGGAGCCGATAAAGACTGCTTCAAAGCCATACTCTTCAAGGAGCTCATCGATGGATACGGTCTTGCCAATAACCATATTGGTCCTTATCTCTACCCCCAACTCCTGTAGCCCCTCAATCTCCTGCTTTACAATGCTCTTGGGAAGTCGAAACTCCGGGATGCCATAAACCAATACGCCTCCGGCCAGATGCAGTGCTTCAAATACCGTTATCTCATAGCCCTTCCTAGCCAGATCCCCCGCACAGGCCAGTCCCGACGGTCCCGAACCGATCACCGCCACCCTATGACCGTTACTCCGGGGTCTTATCACCTTTATATTGGATGAGCTATTATGCCAATCCGCTACAAAACGCTCCAATCTTCCGATGGCAACCGCTTCTCCCTTAATTCCCCTTACACACTTTGCCTCACATTGACTTTCCTGAGGACATACTCTTCCGCATACTGCAGGAAGTGAGCTGGCTTTGGTAATGATGGAATAAGCCTCCTCAAACCTTCCCGCTGCCACCTCTTGTATAAATTCAGGGATATCAATCTGTACGGGGCAGCTGGTAATACACAGCTTATTTTTACAGTTCAAGCACCGTTTCGCTTCATCCATGGCCTGTTCCACGCTATAACCAAGAGCAACCTCAAAAAAATTACTGTTACGATGCTTAGCCTCCTGGACGGGCATAGGATTTTTACATAATGACATATTCGCAGCCAAATTATTGCACCCCCTCTGTTAAGAGATTGCATACCTTCTTATGAGCTCCTCGTTCATAATCCTGATACATATCCGCTCTTGCAATCGCTTCATCAAAATCAATTTCATGACCATCAAACTCCGGTCCGTCCACGCAGGCGAATTTCATCCTGCCTCCCACACTTAATCGGCAACCGCCACACATACCGGTTCCGTCAATCATAACCGGATTCATACTGGCAATGGTCTTCAGATTATATTCCTTCGTTAGCCTACAGACGTACTTCATCATGACAAGTGGTCCAATGACAATCACTTCCTCATAGCGCTCACCACGATCAAGGAGCGTTCGTAAGGCATCGGTCACAAGTCCCTTCTCGCCGCAGCTGCCATCATCACTCATCAAAAGAAAGTGACTGCTGTTTTTCCTAAATTCATCCTCCAAAATTACCAGCTCTCTGGTGCGAAAGCCTGTAATAGAATGGACCTCGGTACCCTGTTCATAGAATTTCTTAACGATGGGGTATGCAATGGCACAGCCCACTCCTCCACCGACTACTGCCACCTTCCTCTTACCCTCGGTATTCGTTGTACGTCCAAGAGGACCGACAAAGTCCGCAAGACAATCTCCAACACCCATCCGATTTAATTGCTCTGTCGTTGCACCCACAATCTGAAATATAATCGTAACTGTACCTTCTGTACGATCATAATCTGCGATAGTTAGAGGCAATCTCTCGCCGTTCTCATCCGTTCGTAAAATAATGAACTGTCCCGGCTCTGCTTTCCTCGCCACCATGGGTGCCTCGATCACCATCAATGTAACTGTTGGGTTTAAGATTTGCTTCTTAATAATTTGATACATAACTACCTCCTTCCATATTCTCAGTACCACCGTTAACGGATTTATCTAAAATAATATAAGCTTAATGGAAAAGGGACTGTTTGTCTGAAACAGCCCCTTCATTCATGACCTGTAAGCAGGCATTGGATAACTTGCAGCAGAAAGCTTGGCAGAAATATTTCTACTGTATTTGTAAAAGAGGGCTGAGGCAATCAAGTCCTCTTTTGTGATTTCTAACTTCATAACCGACTTGTATGGCGGCACAATGCACAGTCACGAATTAGATTGTCTTAATTTTAACAATCATTTTCCGCATTGTGAAATGCAAAAATGCGTATATCGATATTCCATTATCGATATACGCATTCCGAAAATTCGATTATATTACAAACACACTTAGTAATCTAAGCAGATACTCGCTTTAGTCCCGTAGGGCTGGTAGTAATATGCTCTGGTGCTCCACGCTGATCTCCTGGCTAATTATCCAACAATCAAGAATTCCGGTCTTCCTTATAGACTCTAACCAGTTTCCTTATTCATTCCAGTGATATCGATATTCCATTATCGATATACCTCGTCAAATACTTATCCCTGCCTTAGTCCTTTCACACCGGTTACGTTAGTGGTAATCCTGAAAAGACACCTCATTCTTTGCTTCCGATAAGTAATCTATGAACTGTCGATCCAGCTCACTAAGCTTATAATTCCTTGGATAGACAAACACATCCTTATATCTTCGCCCACCGGAATGGATTTTTCGTTGCACCAACTGATATCTCTGGAGCCATTTCTCCGGTATCGGAGATACCCTTATATAGGTTGTGGGAATCTCGGACAGCAAATCATACTGACTGCATCGATCATATACATAGATGCGCTTCGTGGCTGTGGATGGTGCTTCTGTCTTCAGCGTATTCTGAAGCAGATAGGGAATTGAGGTGTCTCCATGTACAATCTCTGTATAATGATGTAATTGTTGCTCATCGATTGCTTGACAATAGGCCAAAGGATGATTCACAGACATCAAAGCCAGGTATTCAAATTCCCAAATTGCTTCAAATCGAAGCTGTTTATCCTTCAAATAGTCTATAAAATAGTTCTCGTATTCTGTCTGATACCTTATAATTCCCAGATTAAATGGTCCATCGATTATATTATTTATTACTTGAAGGGAGTTGGTTTCCTGAATATTCGCATGAATTCCCTTCTTCGTATCCAGACCGGATAGAAACCTTGTGATGGCATCGGCAATATAGCTCCCTCTTGGTATTGAGATATTAAAGCTCTGAAGGTCTGCATCCGCTTTATCCGATAATGCTTCCATCTTATCCAATTGACTCAGCACATTTCTGGCATAGGATATGAATTTGATTCCCTTCTGAGTAGGTGTTACACCCTTAGAGGTGCGTTCAAATATCGTAAAGCCGAGCGAATCCTCCAATTCCTTTATGGCCTTACTTAAGCTGGGCTGGCCCATGTATAGATTCTCGGCCGCTTGGGAGATGGAGCTTGTCCGCTCAACCTCTATTACGTATTTCAAGTGCTGTGTATTCATTCGGATACCTTACCTTCTTTATCAACTAATGGGATTGTCTTCGTCAGGTTTAAAAGCCTTTTACATATGTCCTATGACCTCAAGGATTGCCTTAAATGATTGGATAAAACCGCCAAGGAGGCAGCCAGATTTTCATTCTGAACAAGGATATGCTCCGGAACGGACAAATGCACGGGAGCAAAATTCCAGATTGCTAAAACACCGCCGGCGACCAGCTGATCACATATGGTCTGCGCCTTAGCTGCCGGAACCGTAATGATTCCGATGTGAATCTTCATACGGCGACACAGGTTACTAATCTTATCGGTGGATAGCACCTTAATCCCATTGATTTCAGAATGATCCGGTACCGCATCTGTCTGAAAGGCTGCCACAATCTTCAGTCCATAATCTCGAAAGCCTTCATGGGCCATGATCGCCAAAGACAAGGGTCCGGTACCCACAATCACTGCATCCTCCGCATTATGATAACCTAATAAATCCTCCATAGAGGACAAAAGCTCCTCGATCAAAAACCCTGTCTTGGGTTTTCCCTTCGTCACATACACCGCCGCAAAATCCTTTCTGACCTGAACTTCGTTGAGACCCAACAGCTCTGCAACCTTGGGTGCGGAAACCGTCTCATTTCCCTGCTCCCTCAAAACCTTAAGCTGCTGTATATAATAAGGCATTCGACTTAATGCCTGCGTTGTAATCGCGCCTATTCCCCTGTCATTCATGCGTTACCTCTCCTTAGCAGTATTTTGTTATCGATATTATAATACTGATATACAGTACCGTCAATGAGGGATTTTGAAGACACCTTTAGACAATTCATTATTGTTTTTTTATCACAACGTATTTCCAGTATTTTTTGTTAATTTTTTATTTAATTTTTAATTGTCATTTTACTATTGCATTCTCTCTCTTATTGTGTAATAATATAGCTACAACTTATATTTGATACAATATAATTGTTAAAAATTGATTTGTAGAATATAATAAGAGAAGGAGTGTTAATCATATGTTTAAACAAGTAGAATTAAATTATAATTACAATGCATTGGAGCCTCATATTGACGAGTTGACGATGGTTACTCATTATACAAAGCATCATACCGCGTATACCAATAATTTAAATGCTGCCTTGGAGAAGCTTCCGGAGCAGTCCAATTCTTCCATCGAGGAATTATTACAGAATCTTTCCGGGATATCCGACGAAGCCTTACAGGCAGCGGTACGAAATAACGGCGGTGGCTATTTTAACCATAATCTTTATTTCTCCACACTGTTACCCGGAGGAAGCAAGGAGCCCGTCGGTGATCTGGCAAAGCAGATAACCAAGGATTTCGGTGACTTTGCTACCTTGAAGGATAAGCTCTCCAGTGCCGGTGCTACCAGATTTGGATCCGGTTGGGCTTGGCTTTCTACGAATAAGCAGGGAGATCTCAAGGTATCCTCCAGCCCGAATCAGGATAACCCTATTATGGATAGCAAGGGAGAATGGTACCCTATTCTTGGTATTGATGTATGGGAGCACGCTTATTATCTGAAATACAAGAACTTACGTGCTGATTATATCAAGTCATTCTTTGAGGTTGTGAATTGGGATGTTGTTGCCAAAAACTATGCGGAAGCAAAATTATCCTAATCCTTTGAATATAATCTTTACCGGAATAATCACTGTAAAAGTTAATGAAGTCCTTTCCTTGAAATAAATCCACCGACTATATGCTCCACTTGGTGCTATTAGAACATCTGGCATCATATTCTTTAGAAGTAATACGAAGAAGGAGCATAAGTAGGTTGAGAAAGGTAAGCGTTGGATTACGACCGATTGTTGTTAATTTAAATTTACCCACTGTAATAAAAACCACGATACTTCCGGGTGATAGCATGGAAAGCTTAATGATTGCCACTCAGGTAGGTGAGATTTTTTACGTAAGAAACGGTCTCATAGAAAATTTTTTAGATATTCGATCCCAAGTAATCGAATTAGGCAGATCCACAGGTGGATACGACGAAAGAGGCCTATTAGGAATGGCATTTCATCCGAATTTTTATAACAACGGACTTTTTTATCTTCACTATTCCATAGCCGGCTCACAGGGTCCCGGTGCTCTCACACAGGCATACCGTCCCATGCCCTGTGATCCCGGAACACAGAGTCTATTCTGGAACAATAGAGAGCTTCAATATGATCATATTGATACAGTGGAAGAATGGATGGTTCAATCGAATGGCCAGCATCAAAGAATTCGAACATTATTGAAGCTGCGAAGACCCTTTTTAAATCATAATGGGGTTAACAGCCTGAATTTTTCACCGGAAACAGGAAGGCTTGTATTAACGACAGGAGACGGTGGCTCCGGGTATGACCCCTTTAATTTGAGCCAGGACGATATGGAGCTCGCCGGTAAAATCATTGAAATCAATGTTAACCAAGACCCATTGGTCGATAATCCGCCGGTTGTTACACGCTTTCTAGAGCTACCCACTTCGATTCAAGAAACCCTTACCATTATTGGGAAAGGGATACGTAATATCCCCGGTATCACATACCAACGATGGAATAATCAATGGATTAAATACGTCGGAAACGTCGGACAGGATCTGATCGAAGCAATATATTCCTTTATTCATTATAGGCCCTTACCGGTCACTCAACTTGTTCAAGCCCCCATAGGCAGCTCTGAGGCTCCTTTGGAGGGCGTTATCAACTTGGGGTGGCGTGGTTGGGAAGGTGATTTCCCTACCTCAGTGCCTCGTACTTGCTCGGATAATGATAATTCTGAGGAAAAAGTAATTGCTTATTTCAACGAGGCCCTTCAGACTTCGATTTATCGTTTACCACCACTTGCCTGTTATTATCATGAGGATCCCAGACCCGATAAGTTTGGCGGCTCTGCACTCACCGGAGTACAGGTCTATAAGGGAAGTCAAATATCCGATTTGTCCGAGAGTGTTGTGTTTTCCGACTTTGCTCTGGAGGAGGATGAGAATCAGCCTACCGCAAGAGGAATGCTAGCCTATACCTATTATAATTCCGACTGTCGGCAACAGGATTATGGCATTATAGAAGTGATGTATGATTTCGGAAACCAATCCTCTTTTTATACCAGTTTGGGTACGAATCAAGATCAGACCATACTATATCTGGGAGTGTATGGCTCAAGATATGTGAACGACCAAAACAAAGGAATCATCTTTGAACTTGTTCCACTACAATAATTCACTCAACAAAACACCGAAAGCAAAATTAGACAGACACCTACGAAAGCTGTAAGATGTCTGTCTAATCATTGTTTTATTGCGCAATAATTTCAAAGGGTACCCTACCCAATTGCTCTAATATCGTACTTCGTTGCTCCTGACTGCAATATAGCCTTTTCAAGGTCGTTACTCCCAGTAGCGGTGAATAATCCGTGCACACAGAATCCCTAAGGGAAATCTGTTCCACATAGGGAAGATATTCTATTCCGGTTAGATCCAGCTTCTGACAGGCATCAATATAAAGCTGGCTCAGGGCCGGATTTCTTAAAGCTTTCAAATCACTCTTATTCCACATACCGCACAAATCGAGTAAATAAAGGTCTTCAAGGCTAGAAAGCTTCGATAGGTCGATGCTGTCACTACCGAATATTTTAAGTATTTTTAAATTAGTAAGCTTGGCGATTCGATCAATAGCCTGATGGGTTATGGAATTATTCACACCGGTTAGAACCAGATTCTCCAGTGTGGTCATTTCCTCCAGTCCAATACAATCTCCCACCTTACATTCAAACAAGGACAAGAAGCTCAGCTTTATATCCTTGATACCATAAATATTGGTAACCTTCGTTGCCCCAAGATCAAGCCCCCAAAGATAAGGCAGCTCCTTCAACTGATCTATCTCATTATTCTGAATCGGATTGCCAGAAATATCGAGGTAATTTAGACTTTTTAGTTCTGTTATTGGTGCCAGCTCACTAATTTCATTGCTTCCCAGCCCCAAGTACGATAAATAATGAAGCTCTTTCAGCGGAGTCAAATCACTAATCCTTTGATTGTACAGTGCCAGCTTTTCCAGATTTACCATGTAGGAGATATCATCAAGGCTAGTAATCTCACCATTCCTCTTAAATAATTGCAGCTTCGTATATTGAGCACCGATCATATACTGATTAATACCATAGACAAAATGCTCCTCCCATCCGGAATAAGACTGTTGTCCACAGATTAATAGGGAGGTGATCTGCTGCATATCCCTATAAGTCACGGCCTCCATCTTATCTCTTCCCAGCTGCTGCCGGACGGCTGCTTCAATTAATGGCGATGTAAATGTGTATACTCCCTGATCCTTATTATCCGATCCAAGTGGCTTCGTTCCTTGGTTCCCCTTTTCTAAATTCTGTGGTTGCTCCGCCTCTACATCTACAGAATCCGTTGAGGTCTCTGTTGCTCCCGATTCAATACCGCTCTTATTTTCGTAATCAGAGGTCTCTACTCCTGCGGTCTCTCCTATGGCAAAATCACCTTCATTCCTGTCGGAATCATAACTGGAGGTATTCTCTCCTATAGTTATATTCTTTACGGTCTCTTCTCTGGAGATATTATTTCCTACGGTCTCCTCCTTGTTAGCGGCCAACTCTGTGTCAGCTTCACCTCCAGATGGGTCTGAGGATTCTTCTGTCTCATTAGGCACATCCGTCTCTTCCAGTGAATGGAACGTAATTTCCGGTTGTATTATTACAGCTTCTTCCTGGAGGATCACATCCGACTGAGTCTCCGTCGCCTCCCTAATCATTTCTCTTTTATTCGCGACCAATAAAGTGGATAATGGGCCTTCTATTACAGGGATAGCAAGGCCAATCACAAGCGCGATGACTACCATAGGAAGCCCTGCGTAGAGAAGCCAACGTTTATTATAAAGATAGGGGTAGCTGATTAATTTATGTTTCAACAGCTTAACGGAAGTATAACGATCCCTGGGATTAAAACGAGTGCATTTTTTTATAATTCTTCTTATATCACCCGGTATTTGATATTGCTTCCGCTCTTTCATATTCATACTGCCCGTGGCCATATAGAACATCAATATACCGAGGGAATAGATATCACTTCTCTCATCGGTCTGTGCAAAGCCATACTGCTCCGGGGGCGCAGAATATGGAGATCCCATCACAAAGGTATCGGAGACTCCTTTTCCCTGATACCTTCTGGAAATGCCAAAATCAATCAGCTTGCATTCCCTTTGCTTCGTTATGATAATATTATCCGGTTTGATATCCCTATGTATGATCGGTGGCTTTTGTGAATGAAGATATTGTAAAATATCACAGAGCTGTAGCATAATTCTAAGCAGCTCCTCCTTGGGAAGATGTCCCTCCTCCGTCATCTCAACTAATTCTGTGACGGTATAGCCCTCCACATAATCACGAATAAGATAATTATAATCCTTTCCTTCTATATATTCGGTTCCGGCAACAATTCCGGGATGGGATAGCTCCGTGGACAGCTTATACTCTTCTGCCAGATTTTCATGACAATTCTTTGCCAAAACCTTTAATAAATACTTCTTCCAATTTATTTTGGAGGTCACCAAATAGACCTGTTTATCCTCTTGCATCATCAAACAGGCTTTTATCTCATAGCGTTTTGTAATTTCATTTGGCATGTCATGACTTACCCAGTCACTATTGTTATACTCATTGCAGAAATCTAACACAGTTCCCATGAATGTTATCCTCTGTAAATATTGTGAATATTTTAGCATAATTATAAATCCGATAAAAAAGGATAGCAACAAAATACTTTAAGTATTTTATGCTATCCTCTTGATTCTTTGTCACCTAGTACTAATGTACTATGAATCTCCGATTAAAACCAATGTAATCTATTGGGGCTGATGCAAAACGAAAGTTAAAGCGGAAGGAAAGGAAAGCATTCTTTCCTTCCTATATACCATACCTTTTTGTAGCAGCCCCTTTCCCAAATCACCCAAGTAATTGGATTATGATGTTAACTTGATTAATATGGAAGCCTTTCAGTTACTTAGCTGACAATCTGCAACCATATTCTTTAGAGCATAAATGATGGCTTCTATATCACTGAATTTTCTGATCGGCTTATTCCAATACTGAAGAAGTCCATAAACCGGTATTGTAGCCGTAGCCTCATCCTTAATACATAAAATAAATACATCCATATCAATCAACACTTGATTGGAACCGTCCACGGGACTAGCATACTGCGACCATTCTTCTCCTCGCTCCTGCTTCATAATGGCATAGATTTGTACCAGCCTCTCCAGAACAAGTGCATTGTCGGCCGTCTCGGCTGCAGAGAATAGCCCTGTTATAAGTGGAGTAAAGACAGCAGCCCTTTCTTTATCATCCCTAGGTATTCCTTGACAGCTGTACATAATCGTTTTGAGACATTCCAGGATTACCTTTTCCTTATCCTCAGTCAGTGCTTCTCGGTTGTTATGATAATAATACAGCCAACTGATATCACCATTACTGTAATGCTCCGTAGTAAGGCTATATTTTATGCCTTGTTGTATCTCCTGACTATAATTCAAATCCAGATAAAAGGTCATAGCATCTTCCGAATTAAAATAAACATTCCGGTTTGCAGCATTCACCAATGTTACAAGAGCTGCTGAGAATTCATCCACACTTTTATCTGTTACCGCAATTAATGCATCTAGATTAGCTGTCTGAAGAGTGACCTCATTCCGTATATCCATATAATAATTGAAAATCCAGTCATTTAAAATATTATCATGAACATAGTAGACAGCATCTCGTATAAGAGATTCATCCTCCAGCTTCAGTGATTGCGGTAATGTACCACCGTTTTGCTCACAATATTGGCGAAAAGGATTATCCTCACTTGGATCGATCCGCATGCGATCAATATGCTCCAGATAATACGTAATAAAGGTGTAGTCAAGCAGTCTGCTGTTTTCCCTTTCATAGACACTGTCAAAGCATTGTTGTATTCTGGTAAGTGCCTCATAAACAGCTTCAGTATTATTTGCATCAAACGAAGTGATCAATTGATTCAAAGATAGCATATGATCACACAGCAGGATGCTTTCAACCAATTCACCGAAAGCTCTTTCAATCACATCAAAGCTCGGTAGCTCTCCACTAGTAATTGCTAAGTCATAGGTATGAAGACCATATTTATCATAGGTATAATCCTGATCGGTTATCTGGCTTGCATCCTCGATACGTGGTGTTAAGGCTCCCCAGTAGTCCCATAACAGCGAAGGATCCGGTTCAAAGGTCCCCAGACCGGGGGCGTAATCTGCCATTCGATTAACAAAATCCTGATCCGATCCAAGCATTGTGAAAATATCACCCAAGGCCTGTAGCCTTTCCTCGTCGGTTGCCGTAGGCTCTTCCGGTTGAGCACTTTCATCGCCTTCGGACTTCCGATATCGGAAGATATCCAGCTTGTTCATGACCGGTGTCCAATGCTCATATAATGCGAATTCATGA
>JAEYXC010000147.1 GCA_023428655.1 Bacillota bacterium
GACAGAATATTTTAGGCTATCGTCATTATGCAGACGACGTAGTAGCTTATTTTGTACAAAAATCAATCGCAAACGGCATCGATATTATTCGTATATTTGATGCTTTGAATGATATTCGTAATCTGGAATGTGCAGTAAAAGCAACGAATAAGGAGAAGGGGCATGCACAGATTGCAATTTCCTATACCTTAGGTGATGCTTATACAACAGAATATTATGTAACGATGGCAAAAAGAATCGAGGAAATGGGAGCTTCATCCATCTGCATTAAGGATATGGCCGGTTTACTCGTTCCCTATGAAGCTACTGTGTTAGTAAGTGCATTAAAGGAGGCTGTCAGCATTCCGATTGATTTGCATACCCATTATACCAGTGGTGTCGGTGGTATGACCTACCTCAAGGCAGTAGAAGCTGGTTGTGATATCATTGATACTGCAATGTCACCCTTCTCTATGGGAACCAGCCAGCCTGCTACGGAGGTTATGGTTGAGACCTTTAAGGGAACACCTTATGATACCGGATATGATCAGCAACTCTTAGCTCAGATTGCAGATTATTTCCGACCCCTTCGAGATAAGGCTTTGGATTCCGGTTTGATGAATCCGAAGGTTATGGGTGTTGATATTAAGACCTTATTGTATCAAGTACCCGGTGGTATGCTTTCCAACCTGGTCTCTCAGTTAAAGGAGCAAAATCAAGAAGATAAATATTATGAGGTATTACAAGAGGTTCCCAGAGTTCGTAAGGACTTCGGTGAACCCCCGTTGGTAACTCCCTCCAGCCAGATCGTAGGTACACAGGCAGTTCTTAATGTCCTGGCAGGAGAGCGCTATAAGATGGTTACTAAGGAAACCAAAGCAATGCTGTCCGGTGAATATGGTCAGACGGTGAAGCCCTTTAATGCTGAGGTTCAAAAGAAGGTGATTGGAGACAAAAAGCCGATTACCTGTCGTCCGGCAGATCTGATTAAGCCAGAGTTACAAAAGATTGAGGCGGAGATTGCCGAGTGGAAGGAACAGGATGAGGATGTATTGTCCTATGCATTGTTCCCTCAGGTAGCAATGGATTTCTTCAAATATCGTCAAGCACAGAAAACAGGTATCGACGTAACTGCTGCAGATGCTGCAAGTAAGGCTTATCCTGTTTAATAAATAGCAATGGGCTGTATCAACAGTCCTTCATTAAAAAGGCTCTATGTCAATGGTGGTGCGGGCTTCCTTGGGATCCCATTCTGCTGACATAGAGCCTTTTCATTGTTTCGTAAAACCGGATTACATCCTGTTTAAAGCAGTAGGGATAACATTCCGTTTAACTAGCTTAAAATGTCCTTAAAACAATGCATATTACTCCTTATGAATGATATTGACAATCCTATCCCCCTTTGCTATATTAGATTCAATTCATTCCAAAATAACACATATATTTACATATCGTAGTTGTTTTGGATGGTAGAAGTATTACTTAAGAAATAACACCTGTTGTTTTTATTTTGTCAGTTATATGAGCAAAAAAGAAGGATAAATTTATGGAGCAAATATACCAAAAATTAAAAGAACATGGTATTGACACGGATAGCGTTACCGAACGACTCGGTGGTAATTATAGGTTATATCTGACGATTTGTGAGAAATTCGTCTATGATAAAAGCTATCCCTCTCTGAAAGAGGCACTTTTGTCCGGTGACCTGTCGTCAGTGGGAACTCATTTACATACCTTAAAGGGTGTTGCGGCGAATCTTGGTTTTCTCTATCTTCACGATCTTTGTAATAGCCTATTGGAGCAGCTGAAGCAGAATAGATTGGAACATTTTAATACGGATATACAAAAGCTATGCCTGGAATGCAACCAGATCATCTCCATATTATCAAAGACCTAGATATACTACCTTCATTAATTCTTCTTTCTTCACGCTATCGGTAAGTTATTTTACTGTTGTTAAGATACCTGATTACAAATTGTTTTAACACTTTTAAGTATCTAAAAGAAAATATACTGATGTTAAGAAAAATACTTGACAAAGTAATAAAAAAACGATATACTTCCACCTGTAAAGAAAATTCCTTTACAGGTGGTGATTTTTATGAATCAAAACGAAGCACAGATCGGTAAATTGGATGAAATCGTAACCCTATCCATTCTCTATGATTTTTATGGTGAGTTATTAAGTGATCATAAAAAGCAGATATTTGAGGATTATGTACTAAATGACCTATCCTTAAGTGAAATAGCCGCTGAACAAGGAATTAGCAGACAGGGCGTATATGATATTGTGAAGCGATGTACGCAGGAATTAAAAGAATACGAAGCGAAACTATCCCTAGCCAGCCGTTTTCAGTCCATCAAGGAAAAGCTGACACAGATGAAGGTGATTGTTGCTAATGCAACCATGGCGCAGGATATTACGAATATTAATACAATAACAACGTTGGCAGATGATATTTTAAAGGAGCTGTAATTCATATGGCATTTGAAAACTTATCCGATAAATTGCAGAATATATTCAAAGGCTTAAAGGGAAAAGGACGACTTTCCGAGGCTGATG
>JAEYXC010000165.1 GCA_023428655.1 Bacillota bacterium
CCTTTCCTCGTCGGTTGCCGTAGGCTCTTCCGGTTGAGCACTTTCATCGCCTTCGGACTTCCGATATCGGAAGATATCCAGCTTGTTCATGACCGGTGTCCAATGCTCATATAATGCGAATTCATGATGCAGCCACTCATCCTCTGATAGTGACTTGGTGTTCATTAACCAGGCAATATCATAGTACAGGGCATTCCACTCATTCTCACCCAGACTTCTGCTATAAGGCTCCTCGTTCGTAAACCTGTTTATGAAGTGGCTTAGTGCAGAATCGCCATTCTCCATCGTATTCTTCAGAATACGACGATATAAGGGAGTATAGGAAGCATCTTTCAGTACAAAGGTATCATCCACTCTTTCATCCGAATTCATAAATTGACCGATTGCATCCAATGCTTCATAAACCTGATCCAAATTATTTTCCTCGATACCATTGATCAGCTTTTGCAGGTCTTCCACTGATTGATCATATCCAGTCTTCGTTGTCTTGTCAGCCTCCCATACTGCGTCCTTCAACTGTTCTAGGGCAGCCTCCAGTGTCTCTATTGTTACCTCCTGGCCAAGCATATAATAAAGATACAAGGCGGAGTTACAAGGATTACCGTTCTCATCCTGCTCAGAGTTTTGCTGCAGCTTACCTTCGATAATCTGTAAGAAGTAGTCCTTATCTATGGTAGCTGTTCCATCTTTAATTGGAGTCTCTTCCCTCCCCCAGTTATCCCCCATATATTGATATAGTGCAACGATCGCAGCATATAGTCCCTCTGAATCCTTATCCACGACACAGGTATAAAGCTCATCCATATAAGGCCGGTATATTCCGATCTGCTCTTCCCAGTACAACTGATCCCAATAGACCTTGTTCACGATCCAATTGCTGCATTCATAGATCTCAAGTAGCCGCTCACCCTCATTAAAGTGATCTTTATTCATATAATAATAATTTAGGTGGCTGATGTCTCCCTGCTCATTGGTTCCGGAATAATTAAGGTCCTCCAACAGACCAAGCTTCAGTCTCGGAATATATTTATCCATCACCTCTGCCTCTACCGGCACCTCATAAATCGACTTATCTACAATAGCAAAATATGCCCTCAAGGCTTGTGCGAAAGCATCCATGTCGTCTCCGGCAGTCGCATTCAGCAGTGCCTCCAGTTTCTCCTTACAACTCTCTGCGTCCGCAAATCGACTCGACAACCCTTGATAGGATTGTTCCGTTAATAATCCGTTGATGGTATAATATGCATCCATCAGTTCATTCTCTTGATTATTACTGTAGCTATCATAATCATGATTGAGGTATCTAAAGTAATATTTGACTAATGGATTCTCCGTATCATTTCCCTTGTTATATTCGTTGATCCAAATTAGGCATTCCCGTAAATATGCCTCAGCATACAGTTCACTATGAATTGTATTGTCATCAGACATAAAGACATCATTCATTAATACATATAGTTTGGTAAGTGTTTGATAAGTAGCTGCCGCATTTTTCGCTTTTAGATTTTCACAAAACTCATGAACAATCGCGCGCTGCTCCATTAGAACAATTGCCCTCAAAATATCCGCGGATACTCCGGCAAGCATTCCATAACCCGGGTTCTGTCCCGATCGAAGCATCTGATCATATTCATAAAGAGGATATCGATACCAGGATTCTGTACGCTCCGGATTCCAATCCCTCGTTCCGTCCGATCTTCTTTGATTAATAGCTTGAAGATACTGGAAAAGCTCTGCGTCCTTATAATTCAGCTTACTAATTCCCGGCATATCTCTCAAATAATCATTCCTATAGGTTTCATTGGCACTAAGCCTTGTAATGATATCCTTCAGCGCGCCATTTCGATCGTCATTGGAAGCTGTAGGGGAAAAGATTGCAGTATTGATGTCTTTTCTGATGGGTTCCCAGATCATATATTCCTGACTAGCCTGCTTCAGATACTCAAGATCAGCCTCCTCCGACAACCACCATGCGATATTCCATAACGCTCCATTCTCAAGCTCTCCAATATATCTGCTATAATCCGCTGGTCCTACACCAAGATGATAGAAGCGCTTCAGCTCTGAATCCGAATCCTCTCTCAGCATATCCTCCCAAAGCACCAGCATGTAACCGGCTGCATATTCCTGCTCCAGAAGTGCAAAGCTCTTGCCCTCTGTCTCTGAATAGGTATCCTGCATGAATTGACAGATGCTGCTTAAAGCGGAATATAACGACACCATATCCTGATTCTCAAGGGCCGTCATCAAGTCAAAAACCCAGGTTTTCGTCGTATCATAATTATTCTTAATAAAACGATTACATTCTTCCACCGCACTCTTCAATACATAAATTGCCTGACCCAGATCATGTGCTGTAGCGTCCTCACCCATCTGATCAAATAGATAAAGCTTCGAATCAATTGGTTGGCCATTCTCATCCTTATCGGACAACGGCTGAAGCTTACTTTGAATAAAGCTCAAATAGTAATCCTTATCGATATAGGAGCTTCCATCCTCTGTTACGGGGTAGGGATATTCCTTCCAACGATCTTTAAACTCAGGATCGTCTAATTTCGCATCATATAGCGCAATCAAAGCAGTGTAGACCTGTTCTGCAGCCTGGACACCGTCGTCCTTCGCTGCATTTATGATATCCTTCGTCAAGGCTTCATACCGCTCCAAATAACGAATATTATATTCCGGTACATCCCTTACACAACATACCACAGCAACGATTGCTTCGTGAATAACATGAGCATCGGGATTCGTAGCCAACGCAGCACGATTAACCCGATAGTAATTCAACTTCTCATACTCCCCATTCTCGTAGATCTGCGTCGTATAAAGCTTACGAATGATATCCTCAATAATGAGGTCTTCGTATTTCCCCCGTAAGGTTAGCGTAATATTTTCTTCGCCCCAGATCGTTGCAGGGTCAATGCTGTTCATGATTGCTTCGATATTCGTTAGCACCGTTTCCTTCCTGCCGGAAAGATCATACTCTGCACCTGCATAATAACCGTCAATGTAGATAGGAGTTATGACCGGAAGGGAATCAATCAAATTATTTAATAACTGCTGATATTGCTCTGTCTTAGTTCGGCCTTCCTTCAGTATGCCATAATGGCCATTCAGGGTTAAAAAGCAATCCAGAGCCTGGAAGAAGGTTAATGAACCAGAGTTATAATAAGCCTTCATCCTCTCATCGTTATTCACGAGGTCAAGTATTCCCTTCTGATAATAAGCGGCCTCGCTCTCTGCAAGGGGTTCAAATACCTCATTATCGAGTAAGAGCTTGTTCATCGCTGTCCTAAAATCTGTAGCGCTACCGGTTAGAGAGGTAAATACTCCTATCACATCCGTCTGAAACATTACTCCCTCCGTATTGATTCGATGAACCATATGAATCAGGCGGTTAGCAGCAGCCAGTGTCATAGTAAAGGTTTGGGAATTCGTATTTGCACTCTCGTAGTATTGACGGATCGAAAGACCGTAATCCTTACCATTTGCTATAAGGATCTCAGCATAATCAGCATAATCATATACCAGCCTTGTGCTGTCACTAATCGTAACCGGAGGGATCGTGGTATCCAGCTCCTCATAACGCACCAATGCATCCTTCAAAGCTACAAAGCTATTCCTCACCGCAGTATAATTCGCAGTATTCTGGGTAGTAATTAGACTTGCCGTTGCACTATGCAAGCTCGCTAAAATATCATTATAAACCGTATGCTTCTCCAATTCCGTCGGTATCGGAGTCGGAGATGGTGACGGGCTCGGTGTTGGTGACGGGCTTGGTGATGGTGATGGGCTCGGTGTTGCCGTAGGTGAAGTGTCCGGTACGGATGGAATAAAGGGTGGATTAACCACCGGACCTGAAGTCGGAGTCGGTAATACAGTCGGCTTCGGGGATGGTGTTGCTGATGGCTTTGGTGATGGTGTAGCCGAAGCCTTCGGTGTCGGAGTTGCTGCCTTGGGTGTTGGCGCCACCGTCGGCGCAGGTGTTGGTGTCGGTGTAGCAATGGCTACCTTATCCTCCTCCTTTACAACTACTCCGTTTACTATAACATTCGTAGTACCAAGTGCGACCTGTACATTGGTACCTTCTGTATTAATCTTGGCATCATTGCCGGTTATAACCGCTTCATTTAACCTACCGGTACCCTCTATGGCTGTATTATTACCATAGGCATTGACCTTTTGGATGGTAGCTCCTTCGGACAGGTTCACCATCGTATTATCTGCTAGGGTGGTAACATTACTTACCTGAGCTCCCGATAGCAGCTCTACCTTCGTCTGGGAGCCTTCTACCCTTAGACTGTTGACTACCGCTGAGCCCCCTAATGCTACCGCGGAGGCCTCACCGGTAGAGGTGATACTTTTAACCTCACTGTTAATCGTAAGCGAGGTCTGACTTCCTTCGTTGGATAGCTTTACTACAGGCTGCGATATCGTAACATTAGCCTGGGATACTTCTTTTGAGATTACAACCTCTTCCGCTTTTACATCAACCTTTAATGCGGCATTTGCCGCCATATTTACTGCCTTTATCATGGACGCTTGCTCTGTTCCCGCATTGGTATCAGTCAAGCTGATCTGCTGCCCCTCTGTAGCATTTTTTACCGTTGCAGAGTTCATCTCGCAAGCAGTAGCTGCAATATTGATTGCTGCTGTGGACGAGGAATCGATGACCAGATCTCCTTTAAAGCCCTCCAAGGAGATTTGTATTGTGCCGTCTGCGCTTGTTGTAACACTAAAGCTTTGGATCACTGCTCCACTAGACTGCTTTACACTGATATTACATTCCGAATCTATCGTAACGATAATGGAGCCATAGCCGGCAACCAAGGAAGGTGTCGGTGTCTCTTCTTCTTTGCCTGAGACAGAAAAGCTCTGAAGGATTGAATTTACTGCATCAACTTTATTAATGGTACACTGATCCGTCATAACCGTATAAGCAGACCCCGCTTCCATTCGAAGGGTCCCCCCTACTGTCACATTATTAAGGAGAATTCGAACATCACCCACATTACTGGAGATCGATAAATCACCATAGCTCTTGCCATTTATTGTTATGGTTCCGTCCACGATATCCTTCTTTGTAAGCTCTCTCTTTTCCTGTTCAACAACATAAATGGTAACGCTGTCACTCACCTTATCCGTGGCAGCCGTAATCGTTGCTATACCGAGTCCTTTCGCAGTGACTACGCCCTTTTTATCGACACTTAGGATGCTGGAATCACTGGTAGACCAGGAGATTACTTCATTGGCCTTTGAAGGCTTCTGCTTTTGATTTAGATCATACTTGCCACCGATTTTGAGGTAATCGATTTTATTACTGATGGTTACCTCATTGGCCGGATATCTAACTGTAACTTTGCAATCCAGTCGATAACTTTTTGCCCTGGTGACAATCTTGCAGCGGATTGTAGCCGTGCCTTTGGCCAAACCGGTAACTACACCCTTCTGATTAACCTTTGCAATCGATTTATCCGTACTGCTCCAGGTATAATGCGCTCCGCCTATCTTATTCTTAAACTGAATTGTATAGGTATCCCCTACCAGAATACTCTGGGATGTCTTCGTAAAACTTGGTGTGGCAGCGGCACTAGCTGTTTTTGCTGGTGACAGCAGTGCGATCACAAGTGTCAGAGTAAGCAAAAGTGATAGAAACCGATAGCCTGTATATCTTCTTTCCGATTGCATAATAAAACTCCCTTCCTAATACTATAATCCGATTGTAATTATATCCGGATTCAGTATATCAGATTGGGAGTTGGAAATGGTCTGCATTCTGTGTACTTTTCATTATCAACCATCTTCCTTAAGAAGAATTGCTTCACCTAGATTCTCCAGTAATTCGTTAGTATCAATCAAGGAATAACCGTGTTGAATACAGAAGATAATTGCCGCATCTCTCTGTACTCTGGGATATAGTTCTCCCTTTTTCGCAATACGAAGTAGTCTCTGAGTGACTTCCAAATCCAGCTTTAACGCTAATGCAATGCGAATAATCAGATTTCGGTTGGGCATTCTTTGTCCGTTAAATATCTGGTAAGCCAGTGATTTCGCTATACTGGCCTTATCCATCAGCTGTGGAATGGTCAATCCTGCCCGATCCGTTAACTCGTATAGATAGGTATGTAGCTCCACTTGATTTAACTCAGACTCATGATCCTGTAGAAATTCGTCAATGTGTTTCGTCTCCTTTAAAGCATTGATTAGCTCCCTCGTCTGTAAATTCTTCTTCATTTTCTGTTTATCCCTTCATTTAAAGATAGTGGTTGGATGAGACACCGTTCTCAGAAAATCTGATGCTTATAAAAATTATACCATAATATGTAATTTTTTCTAATCCTTTTTCTCCATTTCGCGAATATAAAAGGCAACCTGAAATAGGAATAAATCATCCACATTTTTAAATTCGCAGCCGACGATTTGTTTAATCCTTTGGATCCGGTAATTAACCGTATTCCGATGGGTGAAGGTTTCCTCCGCAACCCGCAGGATACTGCGGTCATTCTTTATATAGCTTCGCAGGGTATCCAGGTATGAGGTGTTATGTTTCTTATCATAAGCCTCTAAGCTGCCAAGAATTTCACCGGAGTAGCTGGACAGAATCTCCATATCTTCAATGGAATAGAGAATTTTGTTAAAGCCCATGGTATCAAACCGTACGATACTCTGCTTCTTTCCTACCGCCATCTTCATCGCTGTTCTGGCTCTCTTATAGCCCTTAGGTAGCTCCCCAATCCCCTTTATTGTTGGTCCAATCCCTAGAGAAAAGCATTGTTTATTCACAAAATATTTGAAGCTCTGCAGGATTAAGTCCGGTAGCTCCATAAAATACCTGTGCTCCATATTATTTAGGATTAAGGCAATGGAATCCTCCATACGAACAAGAGCGTAGGATATATTTATTTTTTTATTTCCCTTCCATAGACCAAATAAGTTCTCCAGCTTAAACAGTGCTTGATTGAGGTTCGTCTCCTCTTCAATGGTTCTCTTGATATAAAGGCAGAACAGCTGAAAGGTTCCATCCAAATCATATCTTTGTTCCAATATCTTTCGATATTCTGCTTCATTACTGCGTCCCTGAATCACCTCACGAAAGGCATGGCTTATCTTCTTTTCGTATTGCAGCTGATCAATGATCCTCATGCAATAATCCTGGATCAGGCTGGTAATGGAAATCTCCCACGGCATCTCAAGCAACGGAAATTTATTTTCGTCACACCAGGTAATCACCTCCTCGGGAATTTTGTGCAGATACATACCGGTATTAATGATTATTCCGGCACATTCCTCCCGAGCCATCTCCTGTACCAGCTTCAATAACCAATTCGGCTGTTCCGCCTTCATTCCGGTGGTGATTGCAAGCTCCTCCCCATTGAATCTTGATACGATGGTCTCATCCTCCAGCATATGGACCCAACTGACAACCGTATCCATGCCTGATTTACCGGCTATCACCTTGAGCTGAAACTGTTCCTTCGTCTCTTCATATATTTCCCAAAATCGAATTGCCATGATGCTACCCTCTCATTTTGCCATTGGCACAACCAAACAATTGTTTTGTGCTGACAGCACTAATTTTTATGATAAATTCAGATTATCAGATTATATACAGTAAGTCAATTCGTGATTATAATATAGATATGAATAAGGTTTTATCAGTACATTTAACATAAAAAGGAGGCAATTAATATGTATGTCAGCAGCACAAATATATACATTAACCCTTCGGAGTATGTATCAAATATTCCAAATAGTTTGATTACCTCCGAGCGTTATTATAATTGTGAGAACTTCTTTACGAAGACTCACAAAAAAAGAGGATTGTTGCAAATTAATAAATTATTCAAAAAATAATAATTACACCGAATAGGAAGATAGAAAGACAGCCTGTCCCCCTCAGCATGAGGGGATACAGGCTGTCTTTCCTTTGGCTTGAGCTTGCGTTATACAGCATATCCTTCGTTACTATTTATCTATCATAAGTGTGACAGATTGCGGATCTTCGTGTATGATCATCTTATTCCTTGGTTTCCCCTAAATAGGAGGTGTTGATATAATCCAGCTTAACCATTCCAGCGGTACAGGCCACTTTCAGATAGCCTCTTTCCATTTCCACTCCCTTCAAGAGTGCTATATACTCTCTCTTGCCGGAGATCGTCAGGATTACCTCATCCAATCCCATGGATAGGTTTAGCTCTCCTTCCCCCTGTGCGGCGATTACGAATCGAATTTCATCTCTCTTCGATTGGAGAAGATAGCTTACTCCATCTCCAGCTTGTAGCATAAGAAGGACATTTTCCTGCTCCGGTTGTTCTTCACCACCATATCGCTTATAATCCACTAATCCCAGCCTTCCATTCTCGAAGATAAGGCTCGCTGGCTCCGACATCCGTAGCTGTGCCCCCTGTACTCTGGTCGAATGGATATCACATTCATCAAAGGCCTCACAGGGAATGGTTACCGGAACCTCTCGCTTAAGTGCACACAGCACTCTCTCATTCACCCTCGCATTTTGAAGACTCTTAAGAAAGTTGTCAAAGATATTGATCGCTGTCTCTCGGGAAATGGATTCTTTGGTATCAATCCAACGAATGAGTCTATCCCAGCCCTTCGGTACCTCAAAGGTAATCGGTGAATTCGTACAATCCATCTTCTTATAGCTCCAGAAGGACCAACTGATTTGGAAACGCTCATAAAGGGGAAAAACGGTGGTATACCAATCACAGTTATTCTCTCCGCCCTCCCCCATGAACAGAGGAACATTCAGATCCTGTGCATATGTTAGAAATTCTTGAAGGCTATCAGCATCCGGGCTGCTCCAATACTTGTGGAACTGAAGCATCATATTGTCCGATGCCTCCTGCCTGGTCAAGGCGTCAAAGATTGAAAAATCCGTCGCCCAATGAACTCCCTCAAGAATAATCATATGGTTTTGGTCCACTTGTCGGATCGTATCAATGATTCTTCTATATAGGGGCAGAACCCTGTGATTATACTGTCGGAAGAAATTCGGCACTGGCTCGTTCAGTAGATCATAGCCTGCGACCGCTCCCTCCTCCCTATATCGTTTGGCGATTTCTCTCCAAAGAAAGAGTAATTCTTCTTCATAATGCATCTCTGTAAACAGCAACGGATGATCCACTTCACTATCATCGATGTTCTGACCCGTCTGACCACCGGGTGCTCCATGCATATCAAGTATTACATAGAGCTGATATTTTTTACACCATTCGATCAAACGGTCTATGCGAGCAAACATTTCCGCCTTCAGATATAGCTGATTCCCTTTGCTCTCGTAAAGATGTCTTGCATTCAGCGGAAGACGAACACAGTTGAAGCCTTCCTTCGCAATCAATCGAATATCCTCCTCTGTAATATAAGTATCCAGGTATCTTTCCCAGAAGCTACGTGCATAATCCTCTCCGCAAAGACTCTTTATCATAGTCTCCATCCTGCGCGGACGATCGCACTTGGTATAGAGCTTCCACATATATCCCTCCGGCAAAAACCAACCACCCAGACCGAAGCCCCTTAGTAAGATCGGCTGATCTCCCGCATATAGTTCTCTTCCTACTGCATGAATTAATTTCATACTCTCCTCCAATGAGATTATTTCATATTATATAAGATCGGCACAAACTGCTTTCCTATCCTTAGCCCTTCACAGCTCCCTCACCGATTCCCTTTAGTATCTGCTTCTGGAATACAGCATAGAAGATGATGACCGGAATAGCCGAAAGAATTAATGCACTCAGGATAGCTGACCAGTCGCTGCTGTACTGGCCGAACAAAATATTCGTGGAAAGCAGCAGACTGTATTTTTTATTATCCGATAAGGTAATCAAGGGAAGTAAAAAATCGTTCCATACCCACAGAACATTGGAGATCCCGATGGCGACTGTGACCGGTTTTAGCATCGGTAGTATAATTTTATAGAAAATTTTCCATCTACTGCAGCCGTCCATGGCGGCTGCCTCCTCCAATTCAAAGGGAATCCCCTTGATAAAGCCATGATACAAAAATATTGCCATGCTGACTCCAAAGCCGGCATATACAAAGGATAGGCCGATCAACGAATTCTTGATCTGTAAGGCCAAAATCACCCTATACAAGGGGATCATGATGGAGCTGAAGGGAATCAACATGGAAAAGACAAATAGTGCAAAAATAATCCGGGACAGCCTGGTCTTTGTCCTGCATAGTCTCCATCCGGCCATGGCTGAGAACACAATCATCATCCCAACCCCGAGGGTGGTTAACAGTAGAGTATTCAGGAAGCTTCGAAGATAATGCATTTTTTCAAAGGTGCGAAAATAATTGTCCAGGTTCAGGGTGGCCGGGAATGCCATCACATTAGTCAATAGCTCCCGATTTGTTTTGAAGGAGTTCATAAGTGCCATCAATAGCGGAAAAAGCCAGAATAGCAACAGAATGGTAAGAGCAGTATAAATGATGATATCTGTTATTCGTTTCTTCCTTTTCATCTTATAATTCCTGCTCCTTTCTCTTCATGACGGAAATCTGAAC
>JAEYXC010000184.1 GCA_023428655.1 Bacillota bacterium
CTTAGGCTCAGGCTTGATTGCTTTAACCTCGTAGGATATAACTCCTCCATCCACATAGTGAATGAAGTTAAAGGTTGGTTTACTGAGTGTAAAATGCTTTTTGCTATAATTGGATAAAAGATATACCTGATATCCGTTCTCCTTCAGACTTTTAACCAGCTTCGTTGAATAAGGATATTCCCTTACGACCTGATCAAAGGAGCGAAAGAAGGATAATATCTCTTGCTCAATTCCCGGATCCCTCTCGATGCTTTGTGCAATCAGCTCCTCTTCCTCTCGTTCACCGCGGTCCCATTCATCCCAGTAACCACTCAGTACGGTTGCTTTTCCGATTCGTTCTATCATTTCCGGTGAGTAACCACACTCCTCCAGATATTCCTTCCACCGAAAATGTGCTAAAACATTGCCAATGTCAAAAACAATCGTTGTTATCTTGTCCATTCTATTCTCACTCCAATGCTTACTGTTCTTCTGGAAGGCTACCCTAGGCGCCCCACTCTCCAGATAGATGGTGCCGCATCTGTTGTAGCCATTCTTTTGAAGGAACTTCTGCATAACTGTATTATCCTCATGAGTATCAATGCGGATATTATGACATTGTTCATAGCACCAGTTAAGACAAAAGGAGGCTACTCCCTTGCCATGATTGGCTGAGGCAATACGGTGTATTACACCATAGGGCTCCTCATCCAACCATTCTCCATCATATATCTTAATATAGGTTGGATCCACACCTTCGGTAAAACAGAATACACCAACGATTTGGCCCTCCTCCACGCAGACATAGCTTCTCTTCTCACGAATGTCCTCTGTGATCAGCTCAGTACTTGGGTAACCGTTAATCCATTGATTGTGATTACCATGCTGTCTCATATATTGCCTGGCATGGTCATAGATTGCCATAACTGTATTCAAATCCTCTGGTGAGGTAAGTCTTATCTCCATATTGGTGAATCCTTTCCGTAGATAATAATTTATTATACTTCCTTCAATCATTATAATATATGGCTGTATAGAAAGCTATCCTTAATGCTGAGATCCGACCCTGCTGATTGATAGGAACTAAGGGAGTAGCTTCTTAATCGAAAAGGCGCTAATTCGATCCACCTTATAGGATGCATCTTGAAAGGCGGCTGACTCATAGAGTACATAGACATAATTTCCATCTATGGCAATGCCTTCATTCATGGAGGGAACCTCTACATATTTTAGACTGTCGCCCAGATCCATACTGCCACTGCCTTCCTCTGAGTATTCCGGAAGATATACATCAATCTGACGCATATATCCACGTAAGCCCTTATATAATTGGCAGGAACGAGACATTAATAGATAACCGTCCTTCGTAAAGGCGATTCCTTGCACTCTTGTTGGCATAGTCATCTCATCCACCTTCGTCAAGGAAACATTGGTATCAAAGTCATCCACATAGAAGCTGTACATCTTTGTGCTCTTCAGTTCATTATAAGACCCCACCCAAAGCTTTTCATTATAATAAGTAATATAGGAGGCTGATATCCCAACCTTACATACGGAATGGAAGCTGACATTTACACTGGGCTCCTTCGATTTTACCGCTGCCACAATATCGGAATACCATAATGCGGACACCCTGCTTCCGGTTGTCACATAGACACTCTTCCCATCAAAGGTTATTCCTCCGACATGAGCATCGGTGGGTAATACCAGTGTGGTTAATAGTTTTTTTGACTTTTTGTCCATGACATAGATCACCGATAGCTCTTCATCGGACATATCATAGGCTGTCATCAGAAGATAATTCTTAGCAAAGGTGATACCTTGGGGGCACATTGTTGTACTCTGGAAGCCTCCAATATTGGTATTAATCAGGCCCGGTATGATATAGCTCTTTTTGTAATTGATATTATCTTTAAAGAATGGGGTATTGATATAGGCTGAGGATTGCTTAAAGGCTTTTTCATCCGGAAAAATTTTTGCTTCCGTGCTGGTAGCCTTCGGCTCTTCTATCGTAACCGTTTTCACCTCTGATTTTTCACCCTCATATATATTACCGTTATACTCCATCTTGGCTACCATATAATAGGAATATTGATAGCCCGTAAGCAGCTTCTCCACCAGATAGGAATTTGTCCCTCCAGCAACGGTAGTCATTAGGGAGTAACCCGTGCTATCATCGCCGGAATAGATCTCATAGGAGGTCGCCCCAGTAACTGCTCCCCAGGTCAACCTGGCCATCCTGTCGCCGCCCTTTAGGCGTAGTACCACCTTGGAAGGCTTAGTACATATCTCAAGCATCGGTGAGCTCTCGCCATAAAAGGTATTATTTATTCGATAAGCACGGACGATATATTGATAAACCGTACCTGATTTGAGCTTCGTGTCCAAATAAGTATTCGTTATAGAATCTCCACAATAGGTATAATCGGTCATAGAGGACGTCTTACGATAAATGCTATAGCCTGTCGCTCCACTCACTGCACTCCAGGTAAGCCCCACCGAGGTATCCGTTGCTTCAACCTTGCTTAGGTATTCAACCTTCGCCGGTGCAGTTGTAGCCTGGAACGGATCGGAGAATAAACCGCTGTAGTTCACTCCATCCAGCTGCTTAATCCCACGGATCTGATAAGAAGAAATCAAACCGCTGTAATCCGTCACAGAATAAGAATTTGTCCGTACCGTTGCATACAGACTGTACTCATTGGCAAACTCACTCTTACGATAAACCTCATAATAGGAAATATCATTGGAAGCCGGCCAGGTAATAGTATAGCTGTTTTGACCGCGCTCACTGATGCTGACTTTGGTAATCTTCGCAGGCAACACTTGAACTGAAATGTATACAGAAAGATTCTGATAACGAATTGTAATGATTTGAGTTCCCAATTTCTTATTATCAAAGCCCTCGATTACATAGTCCGTTACGATGCTGCTGGTTCCGTCACTGTTAAGACCAAGGATTTCCATTCCCGTTGTATCGAAATTTTCACCGTACCCATACACTACCTTATCCGGATATCGACCAAGCTGTATCTGATTAACCGTAGTAATCGTCGTTGCACTTGCTTGCTTCAAATCGGACAGATTGAATAGGCCAAATGAGACAATGGTTACGAGAAATAATATCACTATTTTTTTCTTCATTATGTAAGCCTCTCCTTATTAGTAAACCTTTGGTAGTTTGTATCAGTGCCTATTATAAGAGAGCTATTTGTCAATCTTGTGGTAAAAAAGTGAAGAAAAGCTTAAGGTACCATCCAACCGCAAAGTCCAGTATATGCTACGGGCTGTTTGATGAGAACAAAAACGAAGGTAGTGCTACAGCTTCCCTCACACACAGATTGACGGACACCCTACCCCAATGTATGTCATAGTCGAACACTCATGTTCGCCTCTGTCTTACATTAGGATAGGCTGTTCGTCAAACAGTGTATTATGGGAAGCATGTTACACTACCTTCGTTATATATAGGCTAAGACAGCCCGTTATTATAAAATCAGATTTATTAATTGTACGAAATATCGATTGGATGAAACCTAGCACCGTTTAAATAGAAACATAGTATGGTGTAAAAAATTCCAAACAAGTCCGTTCCTAAGCTTTACCTAAGCGGCGGAGCATGGTCTTCTCCACAGCATTCATGATATTCTCATAGCCGGTACAACGACACAGGTTACCGGATAATTGCTTACGAAGCTCTTCTCTGGTATATTCCTTTCCACTCTCCAGTATCTGTACGGCTGTCATGATGAAGCCCGGTGTGCAGAAGCCACATTGAACTGCCGCTTCATCGATAAAGGCCTGTTGAATATCTGCCAATTCGCCGCCCGGTCCAAGCAAGCTCTCCAGAGTGCGGATATTCTTACCATCCGCCCAGATTGCCAGATAGATACATGAGTTAAAGCATTCACCATCAATAATCACATTGCAAGCACCGCATTCACCAACCTCACAGCCCTTTTTTACAGAGGTAAGATGATAATCGTTACGCAGCATATCAGTTAAGGAAGCGCGGACATCTACCATAGTCTCGGTTTCTTTCCCGTTAATTGTACATTTCACTAATTTATACTGTGCCATTATACTTCACCTCCTGAAAGCTTGATCGCTTCTAGTAAGCAACGACTTGCCATTTCAATGGCAATATGCTGACGAAGGGCCTTGGAAGCTCGCCAGCTATCACGGGGTCTGATATCCTCTAGGACGGCTTCACTCACCTTCTTTATCAGCTCACTGCTGATCTCCCCATTCCTTCCGATCTCTTCTGCATGTGTAGCGCGGAGTGGTGTAGGACCTTGAACTCCATAGGCTATACGGATATCCACTAAGGTCTTCTTATCCTCGGACAGCTTCACATTCACAGAACAACCGGAGGTTGCAATATCCATGGCATTTCTCATGGCATACTTAATATAATGACCACGATATCCTTCATAGCTTTCCTTCGGAATTAGAATTGCCGTCTGTAGCTCATCCGGCCGAATATCAACCGTACCTGCCTTAATGTAGAACTCCCTAATCGGGATCTGGCGTACCCCCTCACTGCCGGTCAGTTCAATCTGAGCATCCCAGGCAAATAGAGTCGAGGCAGAGTCTGCGGAGGTTACACCATTACAGGTATTCCCACCGATAGTACCGATATTTCTGATCTGAGGTCCACCGATCATATCTACAGCTTCACCCAGAACATTGATGTATTTTTGAATAATCGGATCCTTGGTAATATGAGAAAAGCTTGTTAGGGAACCGATACGGATTGTACCTTCCTGTGTAAGTGTGACCCCTCTCAGCTCATCCAACAAATAGATGCTGATTACCTCTTTCCCTGCGAGCTTACCCTCCCGCATTTGAATTAATATATCACTTCCTCCGGCTAATATGATTGCCTGGGGGTGTGCTAAGCGAAGCTCTACCGCATGACTAACACTGGTTGCCTCAAACATTTCCTTTATATCATACATGAGTTTTCCCCTTTCTTATATTAGCCCTTCCTCTTTAAAACGTTCAAAGAGGATATGAGGTGTCATAGGAGCGTTGTTAATTGCAACTCCGGTAGCATTTAAGATTGCATTACGGATTGCCGGCGCTACCGGACATGCCGGCGGCTCACCAAGCGCTTTTGTTCCAAAGGCACTGGTCGGTTCATAATTTTCAACAAATTGAGCTTCCAGATGCGGATGATCCATAAAGGTTGAGAGCTTATAATCCAACAGATTATCATTTAATGTCTTACCTGTTTTAGGGTCAAAGAGCATCTGCTCCGCTAAAGCATAACCAATTCCCATACTCATTCCGCCATGAACCTGAGCCTCTGCCAGCTGCGGATTAATTAACTTACCTGCATCATGAACATTGATGATATCCAGTAAGTTAACCTTACAGAGCGGAATGTCCACCTCAACCTCTGCGAAGCAGCAGCCAAAGGAATAAGCATTGGTCTTAATCTGATAGGTACTTTCCGAGGTCATATGCTCGCTGTGGCTCATACTATATAGTGCTTCCGTGGCAAGATCACTAAGGGTAATCATCATACGTCCATCGGTCTTTCTAATAATCTGTCCATCGATGAGATCCAGCTCAAAGGAAGGCATTCTTGTTAATTCATATGCATATTTTAGAATACGATCCTTTAACAGCAGCGCAGTCTGCTTGATGGCAAAGCCTGCCACATAGGTCTGTCTGGAGGCATAAGCACTGGTACCGAAGGGAGTTACATCCGTATCCTGATTTGACACTACATGAACCTTGCTAAAGGGAATTCCTAACGCATCCGCCGTCATTTGAGCAAAGGCTGTATCCGCACCCTGACCGATCTCAGTCTCAGCAAGCTGCACCTGAACGGATCCATCCTGATTGAGTACCATTCGACAAGCGGAGGTCTCTAAGCTGATTGGCCATACACCGGTGTTATACCAGAATACGGCACAGCCCACGCCCTTACGAATGGGACCGGTCTGATTCTGATATTCCTTAAACTTACGATCAAAATCTATGTAGTTCTTACCTTTTTCCAGACACTGATTAAAGCTGTCAGAGTAATTCTCATTCTTGGAGAAGCCATCCACAAATCCGACGGGCATCAAGGTATTACGACGATACTCCACGGGATCCTTGCCAAGTGCTCGTGCTATATCCTCCGTATGTGATTCTGCCGCAAACATCGCCTGCGGAATTCCATAGCCTCTCATCGCTCCGGCAACCGGACGATTCGTAAATACTGTATAGCAATCACATTCCATATTATCACAAGGATACAGCTGCGGGATCGCATTCATTCCCTTTGCTGCAATCCCATGTCCGTGTGAAGCATAGGCTCCCTGGTTGGAGTAGCATTCCAGCTTTCTTGCTGTAACTACACCATCGGGACGTACCCAGCTGGTCACATGAAAACGAATCGCATGACGCACTCGATTATTTACAAAGGTCTCTTCTCGGGTAACATCGATCTTCACGGGACGACCGCCTACTTGCGTTGTCAAATAAGCGCAAAGGGGTTCATACAAGGCATCCTGCTTATTACCAAAGCCTCCGCCGATATAGGGTTTGATGATACGAACATCACCCCAGGGAATTCCCAAGGCCTGCCCGACAACTCGGCGTACAATATGGGGAATCTGCGTTGAGGATACCACGGTAATACGGTTACCCTCCATACTTGCATAACAGATATGATTTTCAATATGACAATGCTGAACTGTGGGAGTTTCGTACCAAGCATCAAACTTCATCAGTCCCGGTTCCTTAATCGCTTCCTCGTAATTTCCTTTGCGGATTGAGGAGTGTCCCAGCAGATTGTTCGGATATGCTTCATGGAGCTGTGGAGCCTCCGGCTTCATTGCCTCCTGCACATCAAGAACAAAGGGATATTCTTCATATTCTACCTTGATTGCTTCCAGTGCTTGCTTCGCAGCGACCTCCGTCTCTGCAATTACTGCTGCGATATCGTCTCCGTAAAAACGTACTTGATCCGTTAATAAGAGTCTGTCTGCAACGTCCTGATGGGCGGGATCCGTAGACCATGGATGACCTGCTGTCGGGAAATAAATCTTTGGCACATCAAAACAGGTGATTATCTTAACCACCCCCGGAATCCTCTCTGCCTCTGAAACATCCATGGATTTTACAATACCATGCGCAATTGTCGAATGAAGAATCTTGGCAGTAAATGCATTCTTCTCGCATAGATCCTCGGTATACTTCGCTCTTCCGATAACTTTGTCCAAGGCATCTACACGCGGAACACTTTGACCGACTGTCATTTTGGCAACCTCCTTTAATATGTAAATAATAAGCGTTTCTAGCTATTATTTCTTAGATCATTTAATCTAATTTATATCTGATTCATATTATAGCACAAAAGTTAGCGAAATCAAATCACTTATTTGTGTAATTTATATAAAGTATTAGTGGCACTTATATATAAGGATGATATTGTGATATCTTAAGGTTATTCTTTTATAATTTCTATATATACAGTGGCACTTGAAAGGGTGCCACTGTACTCAATGCTTTACACTTGATCGAAACGTCGCCATAAAGTTATTTCTCTTTATTTTTCTTTCTCTTCTTCGAATTTCCTTCTTTTCCGAGTATTCCTGCAAATATTGAGCCTGCTCCATATCTTCTTTAAAACGTTCATCCTCCGATAACATATTTATTCACTCCTTCTTTCTGTGTACACATATTAACTCTATTATAATTACATTTTATAGTATTTTCATTTTAACGATTTGTATGAAATATTTAAAAAATCGAAAGCATTATTGACTTCTATACCAGCTCAGTTAGCAAACAAGCCTATTAACTATTATTAGTTAGTAGGCTTGTTTGCTTGATTATGTTATTTAACGCTATGTAAAAAGCAATTTGCATTTTTATTTAATTTATACATTCTAGCTGAAGTCACCACATAGCTCATCTGTAGCCGGTGGTTGAAAAATAGCTATAAATTTATCCATCTCTTCTTTGGGTATTTCAAATGAACCTTCCGGTAACATCTGATTTCTTTCTTCCAAACGACGATATAATTCAGAATACGGAACATCCATATAGTGCAGCTTAAAGCCCACTCCCAAATTCTTCGCTCTATTCCTGAAATCATCTCGCTCCACTCGAGTCCAACACCCAAAATCAAGAATAACGCTTGTTCCTAAGGAAAGAACACTTTTTGCCACATCCCACATGATTGCTTCAATTTCACTATGGCGTTTATCATGATATGGCCCCGGAAAATCCTGCCCAAATAACCTTATTTGCCAAGCATCCGGCGTAAGCAAAAGAGCCTTTGCACTGATGGCCAGCTGTTTTGCATAGGTTGTTTTTCCACTGCATGGAAGACCTATCATTAAATGTAGTATTGTCATTCCTTCACCTCATATCTTATTTATCAACTTGGCCTAAAAAAATCATCATTTATATAATACTACCATGAGGAGATTTTCTCCATAATTTTATTACATTGTTTTTCTGCGATTAATAATCATTGATCAATTCAGGTAGTGACAATTAATCAGTTATCTGACAATTACTGCTATAATATAATAATTTATCAAACGGTAACGATTTAATATTGAAACGCATAATATTATTTTAACGGCAAAACAAGGATTAACCAAATGAATGACTTAATAATTTCCATACTCGAATCATTAGTTTTTGTTATTGCATTATCTACGGATGCTTTAATTACCAGCTTAGCATATGGGAGCAGTAAAATTAAGATACCGTTTCTATCCTTGCTGGAGATTACCTTTATATGCACCGGCATCC
>JAEYXC010000191.1 GCA_023428655.1 Bacillota bacterium
TTGGTGACCTCAACCTCAATTAACCCGCTGGTATTAATGGTACCCGACAGCACATTATCTCCCGGCAAGACCTCTCTTGGCACACTCTCACCGGTCAGTGCTCTGGTATCAAGAAAGCTGTTTCCCTTCCTAATCACCCCATCCAAGGGAACTCGCTCACCGGGCTTAATTAATATCATATTACCAACGGCCACCTGCTCCGGAGAGACCACACTGATACTGTCCCCGTCCATAAGATTGGCATAATCCGGACGAATATCCATGAGTCCGGTTATATTCTTCTTCGATTTGTGCACAGCCAAATCCTGCAGTAGTTCACCAATTCCATAGAACACAAGAACCGCAATGGCTTCCAGCGTCTCACCGATCACAATCGCACCAAGTGATGCTATTCCCATCAGAAAATTCTCGTCAAAAACCTGACCCTTACGAATATTCTTCGCAGCAGACCACAGAATCTCATAACCGGCTAACAGATAAGCGATTAGTAAGAAGGGGATACTAACAACCGTGGGCAGCTTCAGCAGTGTTACCGTTAGGGTTATAGCCACCGCTGCACCCAGTCGGATTAAATAGGACCTAAGCTCCCCGGCCTCCTCCTTTTCTGCCTGCTCCTTCTGATTTTTCACTGGTTCCATCGATAAATCCAATACCTTAATCGATGACTCGTGAGTAAGTGCAATCTTCTTCACTGCGGAGGAGATATCAAAATCATTGGAGTTAAGCTTGACACTTAATTTGTTATTCATAAGGTTTAAATTAGCTTCCGATACCTCCGCTAAGGCCTTCACCTCTTCCTCGATTTTTGCTGCACAGTTCGCGCAGCATAGGCCTTCTAAAATATATTCTCGTTTATCATTCATATAATCCTCCAATCAACCACATGCGGGTTTATTTTATTTTTCTCCAATATGCTCCAGCCCGATTTCAAGAATATTTTTTACATGCTCATCCTTTAAGGAATAATATACAATCTTTCCATCCTTACGATATTTAACTAACTTATCCTGACGCAGTGTTTTAAGCTGGTGCGAGATCGCTGACTTCGTCATATTTAATAAGACTGCCAAATCACAGACACACATTTCACTTCGGTCCAGTGCCCATAGAATCTTTATTCTCGTGCTATCTCCGAATACCTTAAAGAAATCGGCCAGGTCATAAAGAGTCTCTTCCAACGGCATGGTCTGGCGTACTTCCTCTACAACCTCCGAATGGATCACATCACAATCACAGACTGTAAATTTCTCTTGGTTCATACTATTTTCCTCCTATATGATATCTATTTGTCGTTAATATTATAGTTGAGCAATTGTTCAACTGTTTGATTCTATTATATTCCGATGCAAATCGAAATGCAACTTATTTTTTCATTTTTCTGAAATATATTCCTGGAACAATACTTGTAAATGCAGCTCATTCATTATATAATTAATCATACTTTTTTGATATGAAAACTAGACTATACCAAATAAGAAACTCTATATGATTTGAGTGGATAAGGAGCTTAAAATGGATCAGTTAAAGGGGAAATATGAAGAATTACTTGTTTTGCTACGAAGCTACAAAAGTGTTGCTGTCGCCTTCTCCGGCGGCGTAGATTCTACCTTTTTACTTAATGCAGCAAAGGAGGCCCTCGGTGATAAGGTAATTGCAGTTACCGCTCGTTCCCTTAGCTTCCCTGCCAGAGAGCTAAAGGAAGCGACTGCCTTTGCTGAGCAAAGCAATATTGAGCATCTCATCGTAGATTCTGAGGAACTGGATATTGACGGATTTTCCCAGAATCCGAAGAACCGCTGTTATCTATGTAAATCCGAATTATTTACAAAGATAACCGAGATCGCTCAGAGCAGAAATATAAATGTTATTTTGGAAGCCTCTAATCAAGATGATAATGGTGATTACCGTCCCGGTCTGATCGCAGTAAAGGAATTGGGGATCCATAGCCCCTTAAGACAGCTGGGCTTTACAAAGGATGAAATCCGTAGGATATCAAGATCCCAGAACCTCCCTACTTGGAATAAACCCTCCTTCGCCTGCTTATCCTCTCGATTTCCCTATGGGGAAAGCATCACACCCGAGAAGCTCGTTATGATTGATAAAGCTGAACAGTTATTATTGGATCTCGGCATTTGGCAGGTGAGAGTACGTATCCATAACAACCTTGCACGTATTGAAACCGATGAAGACGGATTTCGTATCCTTCTTGATACCAAGCTTCGACTCAAGGTCTATGAAGAGCTCCGTAACATTGGATTTACTTATATCTCTCTGGATCTGAAGGGCTATCGAACCGGTAGTATGAATGAGACATTAAGCTCCGGTGAGCTTCTATATGGAATTCACGGACAAAATTGAAATAGGTTATAGAGGTTCATGCTCCGATAATGCAAAAAAGGCTATATTGTACTCGTTATGAAAGCCAGCTTAATTTAATGGAGTGGACTAAGACAAAAGGTATTATATCAATAAAGGAAAGAGCAACACTCATCCCCCCACATACAGGTAGGCGGACAGATTGTTGCTCTTTCCTTTTTGTAAAACTTATGATAATAATTACTTCTTACATGATTTATTTATAACACAGATAAACCTCGATATTTTTCCTTCACTAATCTTGTAACAAAGAAGATGGAACGGAATAACCAATCAATGGTCATGGCAATCCATACCCCCAATACCCCCAGCTCAAATATGATTGCCAGAACATAGCTAAGACCAATTCTCCATACCCACATAGATATCATCGAAATCCACATCGTAAATTTAACATCATTTGCTGCTCGTAAGGCATTGGGTAGGGTAAAGGATAAGGGCCAGAGGATACTCGCCAGAATACAGTGGTATATCATTAATTCACTAGCCATCTTTGCGGTCTGTTCCGTTAAACCATACAGCTTCAAGATGAAGGGTATACTAAATATCAAAGCCAAATTTATTACTGCCATACCGATATAAGCAATACGCATTAGTCGATAGGTATAGCGTTTGACCGCATCGAAATCTTGAGCACCGATGCATCGACCCACTACCGTAATTAATGCAAGCCCTACTGCAGAGCCCGGGAGCACGCCTAATCCACCGACTGTTGCTGCTACGGCATTCGCTGTAATTGCTGAGGTACCTAGATCTGCAACAATACCCTGTACGAGAATTTTACCAATTTGAAATGCACTATTCTCAAGACCATTCGGAATGCCGATATGTAGAATCCTTTTAATCATACTCTTATTAATACGGAAATCTCGTATTGCCTCGAAATGGATGACATACTTCTTATTCTTAAGAAGGATATACATCGTAACTGCTGCAAAGACTCTTGAGATCAAGGTTGCGATCGCTGCTCCCGCAACACCCATATCAAATACAAAAATCAAAATTGCATTAGTAATGATATTTATCATGTTCATGATGAACGCAATTATCATGGATAGCCTGGAATTACCCATGGAGCGGAACAAGGCGGCACATGCATTATAGATTGCGATAAAGGGAAAGGATAATGCCGTATAAAACAAATACGTTTTTGCATTGTCCATAACATCATTACTGACATTACCAAATAGTAATGATAATGTGGAATTGCCGAAAATCAGAGTAAAACCCAATAATATTAGGGATAGTGCCAGAATTGCCACCAACAGCTGTTCTCCTGCCTTACATGCAGCCCTTTCATTCTTCTGACCCAGAAATTGTGCCGAAACAACCGCACCACCTGTTGCTAATGCTCCAAAGAGTCCAATCAAAAGAACATTTACCGTATCCACCAAGGATACCCCGGATACTGCCGCTTCTCCAACACTCGCCACCATCATACTGTCTGCCATACCGACGGTAACCGCAAGAAACTGCTCGATAATTAACGGAATTATTAACTTCATTAAATCTTTTTTTGTAAACATGCCATCGCCTCTATGTATTCTAATTCTCAGAAGGAAAAATAGTGTATTCTTCCTTACCGATACAAACCTGCAAATACAAAGGGGACTACCTGGCTGCATCAGTAGGCCGTCCCCAAAATATCATAATTTCTTCAATGTACGATAACAAAACAATCATCCTATTTCTGTTATGTTAAAGTCTATCATAGTCACTTGGCAAAAGCAAGTTATAAAATTTTATCAAAATATAGTGATTTACCAGTGTAGAAGGATGCTTACTGCATTATTACGTTTTGTGCTCCACCATTCATTCTTTGTCCTGATACCTCAAGATAAAAGGCTGCTTCAGCCGCGCTTATATAAGGTCCTAACCAAAGAAAACCAATACCGCAGGACAAGACACTAAGCAGTGCCCATCCGATAAAGCTTAAGTGAAGGCAGAAAAGACGTCCCTTATTACCCTGCATCATGGACTTGGATTGATTGATTGCTTCCATAATATCAATCTGAGGATTATCGTTCATGATATAGAATGCCATCGAATATCGATAGGAGGCAATTATACCGGGAATAATGAACAGCAGTGTCCATAAAACGATAAATATGGTTGTAACAATACGCAGCCCAAATGCCTTACCAAATAAATTAAACTGAGAAAACAAATCTGAGAATTGAGGGTTGGTACCATTGATTAGGTTCTTATTAAAACGACAATATCCGAGTTGAATAACGCCGCCGATAATGAAGGTAATAAGCCCCCACAACAAAAGAATTGATGCAAGCCCAATAAAAGAAATTAAAATCGCCTTTCCCCAGCCGGTGGATAAAAGATTCCCTATTTCATTAACGCCATCGCTACTTGGGGTGCTACTGCCGCCACCTCCACCGCTTCCTCCCATACTACTCGCGCCTAACAGTGCTGCTACAAAACCAGTCCCCACAGCAAGAGCCCACTTTCCACGGAGTGCTTCACGTGCAATTCTACGAAAGTCCTCTGCATACAACATCCTAATTACCTCCCATTATACGTTATTTATTATTTATCATACAGCAACATAATACTACTACCCTGCTGTAGATTTCAATAGAATGAACCTTATTCTAACTCTTCTAATCAAGAATTAATATCCGTGCTCTGATGTGCTTGAATTGTGATTAAGCCGATTCTATGTTCATGATATACCAAAAAGACATAACTACTATAAAACAGTGAAAGAACGGACATTATTCCCAATAAGACAAAATATTCTAAAGTAAATAGGGATCCACTCTTAATCACTGTATAGTTCAGGATGGAATAGATCGTCTGAGGTAGAATCAGTAAAAATGTGGCTATTAAAAGCTTCCAATAATTCTTCGCACCAGCCTTCATACCCAATTTAATACTATGGAAGACACCCGTATCCTCAAGGAACAGTGCAGGCATCCAGAGAATAAAAAACGGGGATGGGATCAATACCAATAACAAAGTGATCAGCATAATCATAACTACAATAAGATCTATGGAGTCCGTACCGAAGCCGATCACAGTGAAGGGAATTGACAATATACCTATCAGAATAGATCCAACAATTACAATAGCAGAGGTTAACAATGCACAGAGTAATACTCTTCCAAAATAATGCTTTATTCCATTTAGAAAGTTATGCAGCTTTGTCTTTCCTGAGAATACTGCCTCTCTCAGCATACCGCCATAACCCGAAGCAAAAAACAACCCTAAAATAAACATTAGCAACAGAGCAATCAGCATATTCCTCATAGTGACCATATATAAGGAATAATCAAAGCTACCACTCTGCGTATAAGTATCCACACCAAAGTTTTTTGGATAGAGAAGAAATAAGATAAGGATACTGATTAATAAATAGATTCCATAGCATAGAATAATTACCGGATTATTCTTCAGTAGCTGCAATGTCTTTTTAAGCATAGTTGTCCCCCAATAAAAGAATTAGTTTAAAATTTAACTATTTATTTAAGTTTATCACACAAAATTCCATATTTCAACATTGTCATAAGACTCATATTGCTATACAGCTA
>JAEYXC010000245.1 GCA_023428655.1 Bacillota bacterium
ATAGTGGGTTATTTCCATTAGGCAACCTCCCTTTCCAAAAATATATAAGCTACCTTCATCATTTCACAAAATGGGGTAAACTATTCACCATAATAATCTTGCGCCTTTATTCCACCTGGCTTATAACTGTAAGGATAGTCTTAAAATCAACACTGGATTGGGTTCCTGCCACGTCCAAATTTTGGATGTCTTAATGTAACAAAAAGTTATATATTAACATAGACTGGGGAGTATTGAAAGAAAATGAAAAAGATGCTATAGTATAAATATGGAGGTGGTTATTATGTTTAAAAAAGATAATAAAGAGTCTTCTAAAAAAATTATTAAGAAATTAAATTCCATTTCTTACGATGAGCATTTTACCCGGACCACAGAATCAATCGATCTCGCAAAGAACCCTAATTTTGTTGATATCGGTGATGGCATTTCCAAACGAAAGGAAAGTGACATCGAAAAGTTTACAAGATAGCTACTATTTCCTAATGATATGCAAGCAAAGCGAGTGTTATCGCTTAAGGTACCTAACTTATATTAACGTAAAAGCCCACTTGTAAGATTTCCTTACAATGTGGGCCGTTTTTTTCTGCTGCTATTCTAAAAGCAAAAGCTTGTCTTGGGGAAAATGAAGATATGTCGGCAATCCCTTCTCCTGAAGCCCCCGTCCACCCTTTGGGATATCCCAGCTTAAACATTCCTCGACGGCAGGATTCTCTGTTCGTATAAGGAAGTGTTCTTCCATGGGCAAATAACCCCTTCCAGCCATACGAAATGGGATATCGTTCCTCTCCGGCTTCTCCCATGCGGGGATTAGGTCATAGGAATGGATGCCGACATAATGATGCTGATCGGTGAGCTCCTGGTCCGTCGCCAAGCATATTCCCCAATCGATTGCTTCCAAGGCATGATTACCCAGGATACGGATTCTTGAAATATTTTTACAGCCAATCAGTCTAGCTGCTTCCATTTTAACCGGTCGTTCAAACAATTCTTTGGTATTCCCGCTTATAATGGTGCTTCCTTTGCTGATCACCAGTAGCCTTTCACAGAAACGATAGGCCTCGTCACGGTTATGGGTGACTAAGAGGACATCCTTCTGATAATCCTTTAAGCTTTCTAATAGCTGTTGTTGAAGCAACTCCTTAAGATAACTATCCAGTGAGGAGAAGGGTTCATCCAGCATGATAATATCCGGATTACTGACCAGCATTCTGGCTAAGGCAACTCTCTGCTGCTGTCCTCCGGATAGCTCACTGGGATAGCGATCCTTTAGCCCCTCCAGATGATATTCCTTTATCTTTTCATTAACCAACCTACGTTTCTCTGCTCTGGAGGCCATGATGGCAACTCCGATATTTTCCTCCACTGTCATAGTTGGAAACAGTGCATAATTCTGAAACAGATAACCTACTCTGCGTTTTTGCGGGGTAAGGTTAAGCTTCCTATCGGAGTCAAAGAGTACCCTGTCATTTAATATAATCCGACCGGAATCCGGTTTTTCAATTCCGGCAATGCACTTTAAGGTCAGGCTCTTACCCGAGCCGGAGGCACCTAAGATCGCGGTTCTCTGGTTCACACTATTGAATTCCACGTCCAAGTGAAAGCCCTTAAGCCTCTTTTTAATCGCTACATTAATTGCCATGATTATCTACCATCGTTTCATGTTTTTTATACTTCCTGCTGCTACTAAATTCATGGTTACAATAATAAGAAAGGCGATAAGGCTAATCACAACAACCCAAAAGCCCGCTGTTGTATAATCTCCATCCTGTATCACCATGGCAATACGCTGGGATATGGTCCCGGTCTTACCCGGTATGTTACCGGCCAGCATAGAGGTTGCCCCATATTCGCCAAGGGCTCTGGCAAAGGTTAAGATTGTACCGGATGCTATTCCCGGTCCGGCCGAGGGCATTACCACCTTCCAGAACACCCTTGACTCCGATAGTCCCAAGGTTCTTGCCGCATAGATCAGATTTACGTCCACCTGCTCAAAGGCCGCCCTGGCATTTCGATACATCAAAGGAAAAGCAATCACTGTAGCTGCAATAATACAACCTAGCCAGCTTTGCACCACCTTTATATCAAAGGTACCATATAGGAAGGAGCCAAAGGGTCTGCGCAGACTAAACACAATAAGAAGCACAAAACCGACAACAGTAGGGGGTAGAACCAGGGTCAGAGTTAAGAAGCCATCTGCGATTGCCTTGACCCTCGGACCTGCCAACAGCACCCTTCGTGCTGCAAAGACTCCCAGAAAAAAGGAGATTATGGTAGCTACGACGCCAGTCTTCAAGGAAATAATTAAAGGACTCCAGTCCAATTCCTTTAAGAAAAGTTGTATTTCCTCCATATATCACCCTCCTTTCTGTTGTTCCAAAAATCATCTGTCCTGATTATTAAGCTTAATCAACATCAAATAGAAGCTATTACGACCAACTTCCTCTTTCGTCTATATCATTAACTTCATTCAAGCTCAGTATCAAAATAATATTGATTAAAAATCTCCTTCGCACGATCGGAAATAATAAACTGATAGAAATCCTCTGCTGCCTTTTCCTGTGCTGAGGTTGCTTTCTCGTTCTTAACCCGACAAACGGGATAAATAATATCCCCGGTCAAATCATAGCTTACCTTCTGAAGAATCTCAACCCTATCCTCATAACCATAGGTATCAGAATAATAGGTAGTCCCTACTTCACTAGACCCCTCCGTAACAGCAATCAGAACCTTACTTACGTTACCCTGTTCACTGATTTCAATTCCATCAAGCGCTTCCGATACTTCCCGGGTCGTAACCTTTGACACATCCGCACTCTCCGGAAGAATTCCAAGCTTGGTCAGGGCCTGTCTGGTATATTTACCGGCTGGTACACTCCCGTCCGCTAAGGCCAGACTCGAAGCCTCCCACAGATTCTCCAGTCCGGTTACCAAGGTATTGCTGCCCTTTCTCGTAAGAACCACCAACTGATTATTTACGATATTTTTTCTGGTCCCTTCTACTATCAGTCCATCCAACTCCAGCTGATCCATCTGCTTTTGTGCTGCTGAAAAGAAGATGTCGCACTCATAGCCTTCTTCAATTTGAGTCAGTAATTTACCTGAGCTGTCCGCATTATATAGAATGGTCACGTCGGGATGATCCTTCTGATAAGCTTTGGCAAGCTCCTTCATAACGGTTGATAAGCTCGCCGCAATAAAGACCTGAATTTCGGTATTCTCAACCTTTTGGGCGTTGCAGCCGGACAGCATTCCAGAAATAAGGGTTAGGCATAAAAACCATACCAGGAATCGTTTCATTTCTTAAATCCTCCCATATGACTAATCGGTCTCTTAAAATACACTACCTCTAGCCACCGATTGCTCCAAAAAATCTCTTCTCATCCTTCTCCGTCCCCTTCTCATAGAAGTGATGCCCAGAAGGCTTATGAGATATTTCCTCTAAGATTAACTGCTCCAGTTGCTCCTCAGAGGTACCACTGCGTAGAAGTTCCTTCAGATTCAGCTTTCCACCATACTGCAGACAGGTTTTGAGAAGTCCTTCCGAGGTAAGACGAATCCGATTACAGCTCGAGCAAAATTTGTGGGAGACGGCACTAATAAATCCTATCCTTCCCTCAAAGCCTTCCGGTTCATAGTACTTAGCCGGTCCATTTCCTAGGGTCCTAGTCACCGGATGCAGCTCTCCGTAAGCCTCCTCCAGAATAGCCTTGATGGCTTCCTCATTATACAGCTGATAATTAACACCGTGCCCAATAGGCATCATTTCGATAAATCTTACGGCAAGCTTTTCCTCTTTGGCAAGCTCCGCCATTCCTAAGATATTCTCCTTTGTGCTATCAATGGGTACCACGTTAATCTTTAGATCAACCTCCGGATATTTCAATGCTTCACGGATTCCCTGCCATACCTGATCATACAGATCCCTTCCTGTAATTCTTTGAAAGGCTTTGGGGTCCCTGGTATCCAAGCTGATGTTAATGGCGCTTATACCCGCCCTTGCAAGCTCCTTCATCTGATTTTTTAAAAGAACTCCATTGGTCGTCAAGGTGACCTGTTCAATGCGAGGAATGCTTAAAAGGCCACGGATAATATCTGAAAGCTCCCCACGGAGTAAGGGTTCTCCTCCCGTTAGCTTCACCTTCTTAATCCCGTTTTTTGCCATAAGCTTTGTTATGGTTATGATTTCCTCACCGGTCATAAGCTGTCCCTGATCCAGGAAATCCTTCGCTGTTTCCGGCATACAATAACAGCAGCGCAGATTACAGTGATCGGTTAATGAAATTCTGATATAATCAATCCTTCGATTTAAATTATCCTGCATATTACTAAACTTTCCTTCCTACACTGCAATAACATGCTCCTTGCCCTGTTAGATGAATAAGGTTATCTTGCACATTCTCCGGCCTCTCCCTTTAGAATCTCCAGCCCATGCTTAATTTCCTCAATAATATAAGTCAGACTTTCCTCCACTGCCTTAGGACTTCCGGGAAGATTAATCATCAAAGTACAGCCTCGAATGGCGGCCACACCGCGGCTCAGCATTGCTCTTTTTGTAATAGTCATGGAATAAGCGCGAATTGCCTCGGCTATCCCCGGTACCATTCTCTCTGCAATGGCTATGGTAGCCTCCGGTGTGACATCTCTCATAGAGAACCCCGTACCTCCCGTTGTTAGTAGCAGGTCCACGGTATTCTCATCACAGAGACGCTTCATGGTCTCCTGAAGGACATCCTTCTCATCGGGGAGAATCTGATAAAAGCTTACCTCGTAGCCATGCTCCTCTACAATGCTTTTTATTCTCTCCCCGCTGATATCCTTTCGTTCGCCGATACTTCCTTTATCACTTGCCGTAATAATTCCTACTCTAAACAATCCGCATCACATCTCCTATCTTTATGGTACCTCCCTGAAGCACTCTGGTAAATACACCTTCCTTTGGCATGATGCATTCTCCCATCTTATCATAGATCTGACAATGGCTGTGGCATTCCTTCCCAATCTGAGTAAGCTCCAAAAGAACCTCATTGCACTGAAACCGGGTTCCAACGGGCAGCTCACGAAAATCAAAGCCCTCCACAATCAGGTTCTCACCGAAGGCTCCGTCCTCAACCTCTGCGCCTCTGGCATTGAAGGCTTCGATCTTCTCATAGGAGATTAGGCTGACCTGTCGGTGCCAATTGCCTGCATGAGCATCATTTTCTATTCCAAAATCCTTTATGAAGTTTGCTTCCTTTATATTAATTTTCTGCGTGCCTCTCTTCTCACTGATGCACACAGCTTTTACAATTCCCATTTTATCCATAGCCTTCTCCTATTAATAGCCACAATCTCAATTGATTTTCAGCTAACTATGTATTGTTATATTAAAAGGTTATTAGCCCAACTGCTCCGGACTATTCACTACATCTCCGCTCTTGCCTCCGGTTTTCTCACAGAGATAGACCTCAGTAATTACCATTTTCTTATCGATGGCCTTGCACATATCATAAATGGTCAGTAAGGCGATATTGACTCCCGTAAGCGCTTCCATCTCCACGCCTGTCTTTCCGGTGGTCTTCACAAGGCAGGTTGCAACAACCTCCAAGGACTCTTCCTTAAGCTCAAAATCTACACTGCATTTCTCCAAGGCCAGGATATGGCACATGGGTATGAGCTCGGAGGTCTTCTTTGCCCCCATTATCCCTGCCACTCGTGCAACTCCAAGAACATCTCCCTTTTTGCTGGTTCCGTCCTTAATTGCCTGAAACACCTCCCTGCTGACGCGGAGCGTTCCCCTGGCGATGGCCGTACGCTTGGTGATTTCCTTCTCTGATACATCCACCATGATGGCATTTCCTCTTTGATCAAAATGCGTTAATTCCTTCATGTCCTACGATCCTCCTAAAGACTCTCTCAAGCGCCAAAGCCACAATCCGGATAAGTACACTCCGCACAGTTCACACATTGACCACCATATGCCAGATGAATAAAATCCTCTCTGGTCAGTCGTTCTCCGATCAGAATACGGGGAACCACCAGGTCAAAGATGGAGCGTTTCACATACATCACACAGCCCGGAAGACCTACAACCGGAATTCCCTTCACATAAGAAAGTAAGAACATTGCTCCGGGAAGTACCGGGGCACCGTATGTAACAAATTCTCCTCCCAGACTTTTGATGGCTGAAGGCGTCATATCATCCGGGTCCACACTCATTCCTCCGGTAACCTCAATCAGGTCCACTCCCTGCTCGATATAGTACTCGATTGCCTTCACGATCTCTTCCTTCTCATCACCGGTATAAATCTGGCCGACTACTTCGGAATTGGTCTCCTTTGCTTTATTGCGAAGGACCGGACCAAACTTATCGGTTATCCTGCCTTCCTTCACCTCAGACCCCGTTGTAACAATCCCGATCCTTGTCTTAGGAAAGGATTTTACCTCTACAATCGGTCCCGTCTGCTTACATATATTCTCAAACTGAATGAGCTTATCTTCCTCCACAACCAGTGGAATGACACGGCAGCCACCGATCAGCTTACCACTTTCAATCTGCTTATTTCCGTGGATTGTTGCGAAGCAGATATCACCCAGGGCATTTACCTGATACAGCGCCTCCCTGTTAATCTTTACAACTCCGTTCACACCGGCTTTGAATTCAATCTTACCTTCCTTCACCTCGGAAAAGGA
>JAEYXC010000315.1 GCA_023428655.1 Bacillota bacterium
CGGTCAAAATCCTCTCTCGGCCCGGTAATGCTTAAAAATCTCATTTTTTCAATCATATTTTCACACCTCCAGTGCTAAAGTTGTATAATGTAGTCGAGTTTCTTTTTTAGATCTAATTTGTACCTAATACACTCCAAAGCAGAGGTTAACTGTCCAACCTCGATATCCTTTCGGAATAGATAGTAGTTAACAGCAGTCATGGAAGCGGGATACCTGGTGATATTCGTTAGATAAATTTTATTGATGATTCTTGCGTATTCCGGCTCCATTGTACCGTTCTTTAAATAGGAAACAAAGAATTTATAATGAGAGGTATTTAATATACTAAAAAATTCATCAATAGTTACGGACTGCACCAGCTTGGATAATTGTGCGGCTCCCAATTTAAAGTTAACCGGAATTAAGTAGGTAAATATCTGGGCGGCATTCATATCATACATTTTCTTGGAACGATAAATCCACATGATATTTAACAAATCAATCTCAGTTCCCATTCTCTGTGTAAAGGCTTTGCGGTTCTTTCCTTTAAGGATAGTATCCTTTAGCTTCCAGGATTTGGTGAAATAATAAATATCTAACGTCATTTCATAATCAAAGGTAGTCAAACCCGGTCTCGTATGAAGCTTGGCTAAAATATTATAGTATTCGGTTCCTTTCAGATTTTGGATGTATTCGTCCATGGATCGGGATAAGGACAGTGCTGCTACATTGATTTGCGAATGCTTGTTAAAAAATGGGTGGAACACGGATAGATCATAAACATCGTTTTCGCTACTATGAATCAATCGTATACAGTGTTTCAGAACATTGATTTCATATCGGAAGAAGACGAGTTCAAGATCCTGCCGTTGGGCGTCATTCGCAAAGCGATATATTTTAGTATAATCCATATATAAGCTATTAATTAATACACGTTCCGCCTCGCCTCGATGGATTTCACGTTCGTCATATTTTTGAAAAAGTTCTGTATATCCGGGATGCTTTTTTAAATAAGCGATAAAGTCGGCGACGGTTTCAAGATTGGCAATTCTTTGATAATCATCGTCAGAAATTAACTTAGGGTGCATCGCCTTTACCTTTGTGTTGATACCACTATAGGATAGTGAAGAATCCATAACATCCCTCCGTATTAAGTGAATAGTGATAGAAAGCTTTGTAATTACTCTGTTTTATGAAATATTCCTTGAAATAAATCATATATTTATATCTGTATAATATTTTGAAAAACCTTATCCACCATCGTATCATGATTACTTACATAATTCTGTTCCAGATCCTTTAGTTGTTTTTCGCTGCTTTCAATTAATTGTTGCTTTTCCTTTTCGATTTCCTTTTCGGCCTGTATCATTAAAGCATTAATTTTTGCATTGTTTTCTTCGGCTATATCGGCTTCCATTGATTGAATCAGCTTCTCATTTTCCTCATAGAGCTCATTCTTTTCAAGATTTGCACGTTCAATAATTTGATTGGCTTTTTTCTCGATATCAAATAAAAGACTTATCACTTTTTCCATCATTCAACCCCCTATCGTTCGACAATTGCACATGATAATAATAACTCGTTTTTTAATAATTGCAATAGTGATAATGTACAATTTGTTGAATAAATATAACAATTATTGTGTGTTTTTTATATAAAATGCTTTTTTGGTGAAAACGATTAAGCTAATAATTAAAAAAATACTTGCAATATTAAGCGAAAAGGTTTAACATTGTTTTAAGTGATTGATTACCAGAAATAAGTGATTACATGTATATTCTGGAAGTAAAATATATAAAGTATACAATAACATTAGGGTACTATAATTAATGTATATGCATTATGTATACTCGGTGTAAAAGTTTTGTTAAGATAATTTGGAGTAAACGTTTAAGTAGGGCATAAAATTAATTCATGAATAGGAGATAATATTGTGGTATCAATCAAAGATGTAGCAGCAAAATGCGGAGTATCCGTAGCGACGGTGAGCAAGTCTCTGAATGATCATAGTGATATTTCACAAGCGACCAAGGAGCAGGTTAGAAAAACAGCAAAAGAAATGGGCTACTTCCCTAACTCCTCTGCCAGAGCATTGAAGACGAATCGTACCTATAATATTGGGGTGCTATTTGTTGATGAAGCACAAAGCGGTTTAACCCATGAATATTTTGCCAATGTACTGGATAGCTTCAAGGTTGAAGCGGAAAAATGCGGTTATGATATTACCTTCATTAATAAGTATACCGGTCGAAAAAATATGAGCTATTACGAACATAGTAAGTACCGCGGTGTCGACGGAGTGGTCATAGCCTGTATCGATTTTACGGATCCTGACGTGCTGGAGTTAATTGAAGGAGAACTGCCGGTTGTAACCATTGATCATGTATTTAACAACCGTACTGCCATTGTCTCGGATAATATTAAAGGAATGAAGGATTTAATTACCTATATATATGGGAAGGGACATCGAAAGATTGCATACATTCATGGTGCAGATTCTTCGGTTACCCGTAACCGAGTCGGAAGCTTTTATAAGACCATGGGAGAGCTCGGTATCGAGGTTTCGGATGATTATGTGAAAAGTGGAATTTACCACGATCCTGACACAACAGCACGGTTAACAAGGGAGCTTCTGGAGCTTAAGGACCGACCTACCTGCATTATTTTTCCCGATGATTTTTCCTGCATCGGAGGGATTAATGCCATTAAAGAAATGGGGTTGATGATTCCGGAGGATATATCCATTGCAGGATATGATGGAATCGTGCTGTCTCAGGTATTGGATCCTAAGCTAACCACCCTTTGGCAGGATACTAAGACCATGGGCAGAACCGCTGCTCAGAGGCTGATTGCCTTGATCGAGAATCCAAAGGCAGCCATCGTTGAGAGAGTGGTCGTAGAGGGAAAAGTTCTTCAGGGTATCTCAGTAGGGTGTCCGAAGGAGAAAAAGTAATGGTTTGTCATGAGCGATGTGTCATTCATGTTTGTATGAGGATGGGGAGATAATTATACAAACTGTGAAGTTTTTTGTAGCGTCGATCATTGTCATGATAAGTTGCTTATTCGATGAATAAGCAAGCGGTAAAGGTGACATATTCATTATGTTGTCTTCCAGGCGAGGGAGTATATTTTATAAAAAAGACATTTCTTGTTTTTGGTGAAGCATCAAAAATAATGGAATGTCTTTTTGTTTTTTCTTCGAATGGACATAAATTGTATTAATTATTTGTGCTTATTAGCCCTTATAATATCTGGCTGAATAGGATTATTGTCTTAGAATAATAATAAAAGAAGCAATCGTTAGTATTATATGGTCAATTTGTACAATTGGTAGCACTGTTTTTACGATATGCTGTTGAATAAAGTCAATCAATCGGTTATAATTAGTATGTTATCCATAATTTAGATTCTGGAGGTGAGTAAATGGCACAAGATACAGTACAAGCTGTTCGCCAAGCAGAGTTAAATGCTGCGAATAAGGAAAAGGATGCCCT
>JAEYXC010000394.1 GCA_023428655.1 Bacillota bacterium
TACTGATGGTGTTGTTAATAATCGTTTCTGTCGGATTAGTGGAGGGAGTGATGGCACCGATTACTCCAAAGGGTGCATATTCTTCTATCATTAATCCACTGTCACCGGAAATAGCTTCTGTTGTCAAGCATTCCGGACCGGGAGTGTTATCAATCACTGCCAGGTGTTTTAAAATCTTATCTTCGTATCGGCCCATTTTGGTTTCTTCCCATACCATCCTTGCCAATGTCTGTGCATTCTCGCGGCTTACCTTACGGATTGCCTCGATTAAGCGCTTTCTATCCTTAATCTGATATTTTTCTATGTAGAGTCTCTGAGCTTCATAAGCAGCATCAATGGCATCTTCGACCTTTTCAAATACACCGTCATTGCCTTTAATCTGCTCATGAGTGAAGCCTCCTGACAATAGAGCCGGATTACTGATTTCCAGGTTTTTAAGAACCTGGTCAACAATCATACTAATTTCTTTTGCTCCAAATTCCATATAATACCTCATTCCTGTGAATATTCACATGCACCTCGTGGTTCCTCCGGTACATGCACTGATAAGAGTGAGCTGCAAACTGATGTTATTACCCTTTCAGCCTTCCTGCAACCTGCTCTGTTACTCGGCGGACAACCTCAGCAATGATATCTTCCTTACTCTGCTCCTTCTTAACACCTGCTTCAACCGCTTGTATTAAGGTACCTCCGCATCCACAGCCTATATTCGCAGCTTCCACCGGTTCGGAGGGTCGAACTAAGGGTGTGACACCCTGCAATGGAATTTCCTTTGTTATCATTACCGGAGTAGGCTCTATGGGGCTATAGTGAACTACATCCTTTGTATTCGATGCATTGGTAGCACACGGCGGAACACCACCCTGAGTAATACCAAGATTTTTTCTGATCTGCAGCAAATCACCGACTTGGGAACAGGAGAGCTCTCGCTGCTGCCCGATAATTCGTTCCGTATACATTAATACCGTTGCATAGTATTCCGTTGATTCTAATCGGTAGAATGCTTCAAATACATCCTTACCCCAGGTTAATGCACCATGATTTGCCAAAAGCACTCCATTATGAGTTTTGCAGTACGGAGCGATGGAGTCCGGAACCTCCTGGGTACCGGGTGTCGCATAATGAGCTACCGGGACAGAACCAAGCTGCACCACTGCTTCCGGAAGGATTGCTTTGTCCAGACTAATTCCCGCTATTGCAAAGGAGGTTGCCACCGGCGGATGTGCATGTGTTACAGCCATTACCTCGGGATTCTCCTGATATACTCTTAGATGCATCTTAACTTCAGAGGAAGGCTTGCGATTGCCTAACAGCACCTTACCGTTTATATCCATCTTCACCAGCATATCCAGTGTCATAAACCCTTTTGACACGCCGGTCGGTGTTGTCCAGATTGTATTTGGTCCAACCTTGCAGCTGATATTCCCGTCATTCGAAGCAACAAAACCTTTCATATACATTCTTTTTCCTATTTCTATAATCGCCTTTTTCGCTTCGAAATCCGAAGGATATTTAACACCTTGAACTATCATTATTTATCACCTTCTTCGTTCTTTTCTTTTTGTTTGTACTTGAATTGTACTATATTTATGTTGTTTAGTCAACATATTATACAGCATTATTTTGTTTTGTTTTGTTTTTTATTTGATTAGTTGTTTTTTAAACCCAAATAACTGCATGCAAGAAGCAAAATAATAAATATCCTTTACTTATTTCGCAAAATATGTAATAATTAACTTAGAAATAACCAAGAAAACCAACATTCACAACGTTGCAATACCAAATACGCTGTGATAAAAACCACAAAATAACATATTTGAATTGAGGTAAATAAAATGCTGGCAATCACTAGAAAAGCAAAAATCAAAGACATGATAATGGAGAAAAAAAGCGTTGTCGTTTCTGAGCTTGCAACCTTTTTCTCCGTTACCGAGGAAACAATTCGAAGGGATTTAAAAACCCTGGAGGATGAAGGCTTTCTCATCCGCACCTACGGAGGTGCCTTTATTCAGGATGGTGTTCAGAACGAGGTTGATCTCTCCATACGTGAGACTGCTTATACCGATAGTAAGCAATTAATCGCTGCGAAATGTGTTGAAATAATTCGCAACGGCGATTCTATCTTCCTGGACGCTTCCACAACAGCATTGTTTATAGCCCGAGCAGTTCGTGATATGCGACTTACCATCCTAACCAACTCTCTTAAGGTAATTAACCTACTGTCGGACTGCCCAAATATCAGGCTCATTTCCATCGGTGGACTGTTCAATGCGAATAATATGTCCTTTATCGGAAGAAGTGCTCTTCAGTCCTTAGACAGTTACTTCGTCGATAAAACCTTTATGTCCTGTCGTTCCCTCTCAATGGCCCACGGAATAAGTGACTCCAATGAATCCATGTCGGAAATCAGACAAAAGCTGCTTAGTCGAAGTAATTATATATATGTGGTAGCCGACTATTCCAAGTTCGATAAAACATCCTTTATCAACATCTGTAGCTTCGATGATATCAACGGTCTCATCACCGATAAACAGCTGGACCAGGAATGGATTAATTTCCTAGCAGAAAATAATGTTACCTATTATGAGTGCAAGAAGAGTACCAAATAATTTATTGATTACAATTTTATAGGCTAATTGATTAGGAAAGGGGTGACGGTAAACCGTCCCCCCTTTTTTACAGAAAGATTACTATAGGCAAAGCCTTCCTCTTCGGAGCAAAAAAGTCACTATTTATTCGCCTTCGCTGCTTCTTTCTTTGCAAATATCTCTTTTAGAGATTCGGTATATGGCGCTCTCGCAATACCGTATTCGGTTATAATACCCGCAATCAGATCATTGTCGGTTACATCAAAGCAAGGATTAAACACCTTAACGCCTTCCGGAGCCATACGTTCCTTATACCACATCTCCGTTACTTCCTCTGCCGGTCTTTGCTCAATATGAATATCCGCTCCGGTCTTTGTATTTAAATCGATGGTTGAGGTCGGCGCACAGATATAGACCGGGACATTGTATCTCTTTGCAACGGTTGCAACCACACTTGTTCCGATTTTGTTCGCTGTATCTCCATTGGCTGCTACTCGGTCACAGCCTACAAATACCGCATCAATCCAACCATTTTTCATAACGGTAGCTGACATATTATCACAAATCAGAGTGACATCCATTTTTGCTTCATGTAATTCATATGCGGTAAGCCTTGCACCTTG
>JAEYXC010000398.1 GCA_023428655.1 Bacillota bacterium
AAGGCGTTTATCACAAGAACACAGCTTCTAGAAAAGTATCTCGCTTATCCAAGGCTATTAATAATATTGCATAATTAGATTATCAATAAAGGCTGTCCTTTGGGACAGCCTTATTTTTGTAGTGTGCCCAGCATGGGCACACTTTTCTCTCATATCCATTTCCATATACCATAACATATTTTATAACTAAGTTAAAATATAGGAAGAACCTAAACACAAGCTCTCTTTTGATACCGTAGAGACTTATCTGCATAGGTTCTTCCTCTTCTATTCAATCATCTATTAATATATCCCATTTCTTTGCACTTCAATGTAGCTAAGAACAAGATCTACAGCCTCTAAACGATTGACATTATTCTTTGGATTAAACTTGTTCTCTTTGTCCGAATTCATCAATCCATAGCCCTTCGCTAAGGCAACTGCACCAAGGTACTTCTCCTGAATGGTTCCTTCATCCGCAAATCCGGTCTTATAGATGCCCTTGATATTGGCCACCTTCAAAAGTCCTAGCTTCTCGATAAAGGTCAAAGCGATTTCTTCTCTGGTAATCAACCGGTTATCCTTTGTTGCATTCTTAATTACCATAGGGTAATAAGCACCGATTTTATCCAACAGCTCATTCAACTCTCCCACTGTAATTGCTTGATTCGGCAGGAAATTCTCACCCTCAAAACCGATATTCATATCTGCAAGGAGTAATACATTACGATATTTCGTATCATCCTTAAGATCCTGATACTGATAGGGTTTCTCTTTCTTATACACCTCGCCTGCCCCATTTAGCTGTTCTCCGGTAAAGGGTGAAATATAGCTAGGCTCAATACCGGGTTGATAAACCAAACGTACCTCATATTCTACAGAAGTTAAGTTATTATTAACCAAATCCTTGGTCTTCTTTGAATCATCATATTTTGTAATTTGGTTAATCTCATACTTCAGATCATATCCATCCTTACTCAAATATGCATCCATTGCGGCATCTGCAGTCATCGCACCCTTCGGTGATTCAAATTCTATATTCTCATCCCAGTTAGAGCCAAAAGAATAAATTTTTCCGGTGACTCCGTCCACCGATCCATAGATACTGTTATAAGGGTACTCAATGCTCTGATGCACGCGGTTATATTGATACTGATAACCACCGAAGACCGGTTTATTATTCTTATAGGTTACGACATAATCCTCATTGGAATTTACCAATACGGAATTGGTAAAGCGATCATTCGCCTGCTGTTTCAAAAACTTCTCCAGGATTTCCTTTGCCTGCTTTTGATTGTAGGAAATTTTTACACTCTGCCACTTCTTACTAATCTCATCGTAATAGCTCTTAACGCTGGCATTAAAGCTGAGAATCTTACCGGATACTGCATCTACAGTAGCATAGGCATGACCTCTGTAATAGCTTTTATCCTTCTCATAATTAATTTCTCTCGGATCACTCAGGCTTATATTCCAGACATATTTGGATTTCCCGTCACCTCGATCAAGCTTTGTTAATGCTGTAGAATGAGCGGTGAGATTCTCGTCCAGATATAAGGAGGTATTGCCGGTTATAATCTGAATCGCCTTTTCCTTAGAAATAATATTATTTAATTCCTTAATCTTTGCCATTTCTTCTTCCGTAAGCGTCATATTGCCGGATCCGGCACTGCTATCCGCTGCAGCAGTATTCTTAGCGCTCTCATTTTCCGTACGGGTATTGACCCATTCCGACTTCGCCAGATATACTTTACCACTCTTTGCATCGATGGAGATATAGGACTGGGTGGGCTCATACACTAGGAACGCCTTCTTTTTCGTAACTCTCGCTACATCATAGATTGAATAATAATCCGAACGATAAACCAGCTTCATTTTCATGTTCTCTTTAATCAGCTTGGTTGCTTCCTCTTTTGTTATTTCCGTGGTCTTAGAAGGAAGCTTCGCTCCATGCAGCCAGTTAAGATAAAATGCACTTACCTCCCCGGTAATGCTGTTAACATTCACCTGAACCGTATTTTCAGGGAATGCAATTCCGTTCTCTACTCGTTGATATTGATAAATATAATTTCCATTATAAACGCTGTCAAAATCCGCTTTCATAAATTCCAGCTTCCCGCCAAGGCCCGGAGAAACTTTTTCGATAAAGTCATCGGAGGTTTTCTTCAACTCCGATTTCAGATACTTGGATATTCCTGTTACCGGCTTCGTATAATCATATCGATAGAAGCTGGTAATTCGATAAGCCGTATCACAGGTGACGGTTATGTGCGCATTCCCATCCTTGGTACTCCAGCTCATCGTCCAGCTAGCATCTGAATATGTGCCCGCATCATTAAAATAGTAATTAAACTCAGAGTATTGTGACGGTATTGATATCTTCGCCTTAACTTGCATAATCGCCGTTTCAAGCGCTTCCTTGGAGGGTGATGCTTTACTCCCGATGGGCTCCCCCTTAATAATCGCAATGGAGTTATCCGAGGATACCGCATCAATTGTTGCAGCTTTCTCCGTTACCGCAATGGCATTAACCGATATCGACGAGGATAACATCACACCACTTAACATTAGTACTATAAATTTTCTCATAAAAGCACCAATCCTTTCGTTAAGTTTGTTTTATTTTTGGATTATAGCTTGGTTTTATAACTTTCTTCTTTTACTATAAAATGCTCTTTCACTCTTTCGAAGATTAGACGCAACAAAACTTACCAGGGTTGCATATTTTTATAAAAAATTATAATTATTTACAGCGGACAATACGTATATCCGATTTCCATAAGAATCAAAAACGCCCTCATTGGAGAGCGTAAAAATCCACAAAGAAAAAGCCTGCTGCGGTCATTAATCGCAAACAGGCTTTCAGCGGAAGCGGTGGGATTCGAACCCACGTACCCGTTAAGGTAACCTGATTTCGAGTCAGGGCCGTTATGACCACTTCGATACGCTTCCATATATTATTAAGAAGACTTTGCTTCTATAATAATCAATAATATTTTTCATTGTATACTGGTAATTTTTTATTTACTAAAGGTAACGATAAAGAACTCTACACCAATCTTTTCGAGCATACGACCTGTCTTAACCTGCTCTTCTATCTCTGTTCCGAATTCCACCGCTTCCTTCAATCTGGCTATGGTATAGTTCTTCGCTTGTCCAAGGTACTTATTCACTGCAAAGGGAGGTACTCCAACCTTCTCACTGATGGACGAGGCATTATAACCGAAGGAGTGTAGGTTCTTCGTCTGAAGAAGAATGTTAAAATGACGAATAATCAGGTACAGAATAGACATCGGCTTCTCTCGAAGTGACAGCAAATCATAATACAGCTCCAAAGCCTTACTCTGTTGCTTTGTTCCGATGGCATCAATCATCAAAAAGATCTTCCCGGTAATCTGTGTTGTGATCACAGCATCAATATCCTCCGGTGTTATGACCGATTTCTCATAGGTGTAGCTAATCAGCTTTTCCACTTCATTACAGATATTCATCATATCCGAACCGGTCTTATCCAATAGGTATAGAATGGAGGACTCGGTAATCTTCTTTTTTTCCTGCTCCAATAAGGAGGCAACAAAAAGCTTAAGATTTTGCTCATCCAAGCCATTCATCTCTGATATGGTTCCCTGCTCCTTGATTAGCTTAAAGAGTTTACTGCGTTTATCAATCTCCGTCTCGACAAAGATAATTACTGTGGTATCCGGAGTCTGTGTAAGCAGATCACTTAACTCACTGGCCGCTTTGAATAATCCGCTATTCTCAATGAGTATCAGTCTTCTGTCGCTAAAGAAGGGTAAGGTCTGTGCCGCCTCGTATACCTTCCTGGGTTCCACCTCTTTCCCCTCAAAAAAGGAGAAGTTCATATCAGCGCCATCCTGAAGGATTGCTGTCTTTAATTTATCTCGGTACAGCTTCTTAAGGTAATCCTCACTACCATAGAGAAGATAGAACTTTTTGAAGCTTCCGGTCTTAATATGCTCCTTGATTACCTTCATAAATGTACTCCCGTTTATCAGAACATTATCTATTCTACCGAATCCCTATGTAAAATGCAAGCCATAAAAATAGATTTTTCTATCCTTTTATATTAATCGATGGTTCCAAAACGACT
>JAEYXC010000010.1 GCA_023428655.1 Bacillota bacterium
TGGTATTTACCATCTCGAGGGATACCATAATTAGAAGTCAAGATAATCAGCCCATTTCCTTAGGGGATATTAAGCCCGGGGAGCTGGTACGGGTGGAGCATGCTACCTTCCAGACCCTTAGCATACCGCCGCAATCTCCGGCGTATCGGGTACAGGTTCTATAAACAGAAATATAAGTAAAAGCGCTGTTGCAATATGGAAGCTCACGCGGGAGGGGAGGATAGTATACATATGGCACTATCCTTTTCTTCCTTTATAAACTTTACAACAGCTGCTTTTTGTTTTATGACATGGGACCTGAGAGGTATAGAGCTTCTAAGTGTATAAATAGTAAAAAAGTGGTGTAGAAGTTTTTGTAACAAATGATATAATTATGGTATAAATCATGGAATTGTACTGATTTTGACTCATAAACCATAAGAAAAATGGAGGGATCTATATGTCAGAGCAAAATAACAATGCAGAGAATTACGATTCAACCACTAATCAGGAGACGAACGCTTCACAACAAAGTTATACATCACAGCAGAATAACGCTTCACAGCATAGCGATACATCACAACAGAGTAATGCTTATCAACAGAGCAATGCTTATCAACAGAGCAATACTTATCAGCAGAGTAATACTTATCAACAGAATCAGGGTAATAGCTTTACGAACGAGGATATCGAAAAAGGAAAGATCATGGCAGGACTTTCCTATCTTTTGTTCTTTCTTCCACTTATTGTCTGTCCGGAGTCTAGGTATGCAAGATTTCATGCTAATCAGTCCTTGCTTCTCCTTATCACATCCATTGCGGGAAATATTATTTTAGGTATCATCCCTATTATCGGATGGTTACTACTTCCGTTATTTAGCATCATTGTTCTGGTGCTTGCCGTAATGGGATTAATTAATGGTTTCTCAGGCAATGCAAAGCAAATACCTATCATCGGAAAATATACGATTATTAAATGAGAGTAGGGGTATATAAAATACCGGAGTAGAAGGCTTAACAGGGTAGGAAATTATGAAGTACAAAATGTGAAAAGGATTTCTAGATAAGATTATCAATTAAATACCCAAATAAAAGCAGAAAGAGCATCCGCAAGTGATAGGATGCTCTTTCTCTTTATCCAATGGTTCTTCGTAGGGACAAAAGGAAAATGTCTAGAGCTTAAGTCAGTAGGTGGGAACCGATATCGTATAAAGGAGAAAAGAAATTAGGATGAATAATTATAAATAATATAAAATATAGGATAGAAGTAAGGCGGGATCGAATAAAGGAGGGGATCACTCGATATGAAGCAAGAAGAATATAAGGCGGCAGCAGAATATTGGAATGTAAAGGATCGGGATAGTGTTAAAGTGGAGCGCGATGAATTATTAGCTGACGTGGAAGCATATATCCTGGTCAATAATACCTGTGCCCTGGCAACCGGTAGTGGAAGCTTTGTCAGATGTACTCCAATAGAGTATACGTACCGAGATGGAGCATTTTGGTTCTTTACAGAGGGCGGGAAGAAGTTTATTGCATTGGAAAAAAATCATAATGTATGCCTGGCAATCTTTGATCGGTATGAAGGTTTTGGAAAGCTGAAAGGAATGCAGGTCGATGGTACGGCTGAAATCATCAAACCATTTTCAAAAGAGTATATTGAGTTGGCAGAATACAAAAAGTTATCCATAGAAGCGTTAAAGAAATTATCTCATCCCTTGTATTTGCTTCATGTAATCCCGATTCGGATAGACTTTTTGAATTCGGATTTTAAGGAGATGGGTTATTCCAACAGGCAATTTATTGAATTCTAAGTTACCTTGTTATTAGCAGTAGTATATCAGAAGCTTTCGCTATGAGAAGAATGGGCTGTTCTTTCCATCCTTATGGTTACAACAGCCCTTTTCTTATTCTTGACTGGCGTTTGATATAGTACCGAGCTGTCACAGCTTCATTTCAAGGTATATTGATAAACCCTCGCTTCATAGGGTCTGATTCGATTCCCTTGATCCTCGGGATAATTACTGATTAGCAAGGAAGGCTAACATAAGGATCCAATATCATGACAATCAAAAATCAATCCAGACATTACTCCAAAGCTCTAAGCTTGGTACCTCAAATACAATCCCATAACCACGCTCTGTGTGAACATTTTTATAGCTTATTTCCTGTGGTAGCCCATGAAGATGGTCGGGGGAGGCAAAATAAACTCCTTTAACCGGCTTATCGATTTGAACCTGAAGAGGAAGCCTTTCTTGAATTAACGGTTCATCCTTGCCACGGTTCCATTCATCATTATCCTTACTGCATAGATTAATCAGGCTGATTAGCTTTCTGTGATCATTTTCTCTGATTGTTAACCATACCTTACCTGCTTCTCCATCCACACTACACTGCTCATGGAAGCAACGATATTCGGTGTTGTCCCATCCAATATGTGTCATACTGACATCAATCAATGTAGTGTCATAAAACAACTCCATATATTGCACGATAAAATCATAATAGGTACGCATTTTCTGGGCGATGGAAGCGGTCATTATGGAATGATCCACATAATAGCCTTGGGTTAGAACCGCGTTCTCTTCTCCTAACAATAGGTGGTAGGCTCCATTGACGGTGATGACAGCGGTTAGAAGATAGGCGGCATAGGCAGCGCGCTCCATCGAATCCGTTCGAAAGGGAGCCAGGTATGCAGCAAGGATGACGGGCTTCTTATCCTCACAGGCACGTCTCGCATCCTGTATCACTTGTTTGATATGACGATAGGTAGTATAGGGCTCCCATACTTCGATATAGATCGCAGCCTGGGGGGCTTTAGCAACGGAGGCAACCGGCCAGTTACCCACATTATTAAAGATAAGATAGTTGTCCGGAGTTATTTTATTTAATCGTGCTTTTGCAGCTTCGATTAAGGAGGGGTATTCCTGATCCAGCTTAATCAAGCTTTGTTTATTATAAGAATAGGCAGTCTTAGGAAATCCGTAGGTATCCATATGAATACCATCAAAGCCAACCTCCGAGACAGCCCTGGCATATTCGTTAATGATGTGCCTTCTCCAGCCGCAATCCCTTGCCACATTCATGATATAGAAGGTATCAATAAAAACAAGGGGTTCGTCTGCGCTGGTATAAAGAGCGCACTCCTTATGTTGGCTAAAATAATCCTTCGAGGCGGCATATACTGCTCCATAACCAATGGATTTCATTCCAAGGGATCTGCAGGAA
>JAEYXC010000107.1 GCA_023428655.1 Bacillota bacterium
CGACCCATAATTATAAAAGACTTCGTCTCGAGGGCATAGAGAAAACCGTAGAGTTTGAGACCGAAAAGGTAAATAAGGAAATCGCCAGAATGGAGCTTGGTGCAATCAGCTTTGCCACAAGCGGGAAGCTTAGCTATGATGCCCAGTCCTATAAGGTGGGAGAAGACTCTGTTCTGGAATATCTCCGTGGCTTTACGAATGCTGAAGGAGGTGGCTTTTGGTTTGAGCCCTATGGGTATCATCCAGATATCTACCGCTTGGGTGTATATGCATATTTTGACCAAGGCACCGGTGCTTTTATTTTGGATGAGTCCCTTTATGTCGATGGATTTCTTGAGCTTGATGATTATAATTATCAGGATTTAAGCTGGTATCGAGAATTAGTTAGTGCCATTACGCAGACCTATGAGGTTGCTTGGACGAAGCCTTACCGTGACGACTCCGGTTCCTTCCGTATTATGACAACAGCGGGAGCAGGAATTTTTGATCATTCCGGTAATCTGATTGGTGTATCCACCATAGACTGGAAGATAGAGGACGTGATCGCACAGCTGACGGCAATTAAGCCTACCGACAACAGCTTTGTCCTATTATGTGTCCCTGATCAGGACTATATTATCTCAAATACATATACGGGAGACGGTGTAGGGGCATCCATAAAGACACTCGGTTGGGAGCTATATGCCGATACCTTCACTCTGGATGATGTTACCTACATGACCTTTGGACGTATCATGGACAATGGGTGGTATTTATCCGTGCAAATTCCGAAAAAGGAGATCTTCATTGAAATTGAAGATCAAAACAGACACTTTACGGCTATCATCGTCGGCGTATTCCTCATACTGTTGCTATTGGCATCTTATCTCCTGTCCCGGATTATTAACCGACCACTGCGAAAGCTGACCTCCGGTGTAGCACAGCTTGGCAATGGCAATCTGGAACAACAAATCGATATCCATACCAAGGATGAGATAGGTACGTTAGCGGCAGCATTCAACAAAATGACCGTTGACTTGAAGGAATCCATCGAACAAAGTGCTAAAGAACGGGCAGAGAAGGAACGCATAGGTGCAGAGTTGGATGTGGCAACAAAAATACAGGCCGGTATGTTGCCCTGCATATTTCCTGCCTTTCCGTACAGGCATGAATTTGACCTATATGCCACGATGCTGCCGGCAAAGGAGGTAGGGGGCGACTTCTATGATTTCTTCTTAATTGATGAGAATACATTAGCCGTCGTGATCGCAGATGTTTCAGGTAAGGGAATTCCTGCTGCACTGTTCATGGTTATTACAAAAACACTGATCAAGAATAACGCTCAGTCGGGCAAAAGTCCGAAGGAGGTATTCGAAACGGTGAATAATATCCTATGCGAGAACAATGAAGCCGGTATGTTTGTTACGGCTATTTTGGGATACCTTCATATCCCGAGCGGCCGTTTTACTTTTGTAAATGCCGGTCACAACCCTCCACTTCTATACTCCAATGGGCTTTGGGGCTGGCTCAAGGCAAAGCACGGGCTTGTTCTCGCTGCCATGGAGGATGTCAGTTACAAGCAGGAGGAGCTCCTACTTCAGCAAGGGGATGAACTGTTCCTATACACCGACGGTGTAACCGAAGCAGTGAATGATAGGAATGAGTTGTTTGGAGAGCAACGTTTACTTGAAGCAGTCAATCATTATAAAGATTTGTCCTTAAAGGAGCTAAGTATATCAATTAAGCAAGTGATTGATCATTTTGCAAAAGGCACAGAACAGGCAGACGATATCACCACCCTCGCGCTGCGATATAAAGGAGAATAGGATGAAGGAGCTTTCGATTGAGGCAAGAGTAGAGAACCTCGACACAGTTTTAGACTTTGTCAATGCACAGATCGGGGAGTGCCCGGCTAGAACTCAAAACCAGATACGAATTGCTGTTGATGAGATTTTCTCCAACATCGCTCGTTACGCCTATCACCCGGAGGTTGGCGATGCGATGGTACGCATCATTGCAGGAGAAGATATTATAATAGAATTTGAGGATTCCGGCACAGCATATAATCCACTGTCCTTAGAGGATCCTGATACCTCCCTGCCTACCATGGAGCGCGAGATTGGCGGCCTAGGGGTGTTCCTCGTAAAAAAGCTTATGGATTCGGTGAGCTATCGACGGGAAGGGGATAGAAATATTCTTACCATTAAAAAGAAGCAGACGAGGCTATGAGAAAACAAGCCCCTTGCTATATTAAATAGTAATAGAAGAAATATATATATGCTTCTCTTTAATCGGAGCATCTTTATTTATAAGCGGTTTACACCGAAGTAAATAAAGATACTCCTTTTCCTATTGTAACTACTAACTTTTTTCTATGACAGGCTTTCTTATCCCTTTTATCGCTTTCTTATGCGTATTGCCATATATTCTTTGCTGGGTAACGATACTCTGAATTTACCCTTATAGATTCCTTTCTTTTCAATGGTCATTTCCCAGGTGTCTATAACCTCGACTTCAAATTCTGTGCTCTCATCAAAGTAGAAATCCCTGAAAGACGGTCTATTAAATCCATAATAGTAAAGATAATATTTTTTAATCTTTTGCATGATTGAGTCCGCATCTTCTGTGGTTGCACATACCTCATCCCATGCCTGCTGCAATGGCATTAAACCATAACCAGGTGTTTCCATTAAAATCTTATATAAAAACTTTAATCTTTCAGGACTTTCTCCATGCAGTACACCTCCATGTGACCACCATAATATATCATCTGAATTCATATAGGTTTCACCATGTCCTACATATCCACCTCGTAGGCTAGCTTCCCAGAATCTTCGAGTTAATTCTTTCCCGCTAATATTACCCCAGCCATGCTGGACATTGCCTTCATAGGCTATCTCGTCGATTACTATAGGCTTCATATACCGTTCTCTCCATTCGGTAACATATTCTGCGGTCTTATATACATCCTGTCTTTGAATACTACAGTGGGTAATCCATGGTCTTGTATAATCATAAAACGGTCTACAATTATGAATTGATCTTAAATGATGATAGCAATCTTTTTCGCATATAATTTTTGCGTAATTCTCCCAATCCTTCAGTGTTTTTTGAGGCATAAGATCATATTCATTGGCCAGAGACCACCATACATTTCGATATGCAGCAAATCTTGCAATAACATATTTCCAATACAGTTCATCCTCCTCCTTACTCATAAGGCTGAAGCCCCAACGGTCGTAAGGATGCATGACAATTAAATCGGCTTCAATCGACAAATCCCTCAATTGTTGAATGCATTCTTCTATATGTCGAAAATGCTCAGGATTAAATCTCATGAAATCCCACTGGTTCCCCGCTGCTTTTCCTGTATATAGATGAAAATTCTCTTTTGTTAATACCGAGCTGTCACAAGGAGTTCCCTCATATGGGTAGGATCTTGGCTCATTCAAATTATAATCATAGTGCTTCGGGAAAATACAAAAACGGATTTTATTGAATGCACTATTCTTCAGTGTTTCCAGAGTCTGCTTCTGCAACTCCTCCGATTGCAGCTCCCATACATAGCAGGTAGTGCCAATAGAAAAATACGGGGTTCCATCTTCATAGGCAAAATGATAGGTATTCGCAACACGTACCGGTCCATGATTGTTTCCTTTCGCTTCTGTCACTTCAAAGCTTCCTTCCGGGCTCTCCGAAGAAAAGTTTCCGGAAATTTGAAAGGAGTAAACGCCTTCAAAGGAAGGCATGAAGCGGACGATATATCTCCCATCACCATCATAAAATCCATCCACAGTTTTACACTCATGCTCACAAGTAAATGTGCCTTGAATATGATAATCAACAAATGGGTTTTTATCCTTATAACCGAGGCAGGTTATCTCCCATGTATTCCACTTTTCTATTTTTTTTGCATAGTTTGTCATTATTCTTTCCTTCCTCTTTATATCTACTATGAAACAGCAAGATTATGCTTTTTTATTTAGTGTATAAAGTACAAATTTATGATTTTACTGCTCCAGCCATTCCCTCGACAAAGTAACGTTGAAAAATCATATATACCACCAGTACCGGAATAACCGAAATTAAAACCCCTGCACATAAATAACCATAATCCGTTCCATGCTCGCCCACAAAGGTCATAATTCCTACCGGAACCGTTTTCTTCGCATTATCATTAATAATAACACTGGCTAATAAGTATTCATTCCATGTAGCCAAAAAATCTGTAATTACCAAGGTTGCTACCGCTGGCTTTGCAATCGGGAATATAATTCTAGTAAATAGCTGCCATTTATTACATCCGTCAATGTAAGCTGCCTCGTCGATGTCCTTAGGTATCCCTTTAAAAAATCCTCTTAAAATCAATATTCCAAAGGATATACCAAAACCAACATAGACATAAAATAACCCAAAATAACTATTAAGTAATCCGATTTTACTAAAAATAACATTAATCGGAACCAGTGCCGTCTGCATAGGTAACATCATTCCAATTAAGAAAAAAATAAAAATACCTGTTTTATGCTTAATATTTAGCCTCGTTAAAGCAAAAGCCGCCAGAGCTTCAATAAAAATACCTATGGGTACCTTTAAACCAGAAACGATTAAGTCGTTCTTCATATAATGCAGCAAACGTCCCTTAATCAAAGCATTATAAAAATTATCCCAAGCGATATTAGCTGGAAACGCAAACAAGCTAAGTCCACTATAAAAGTCTTTTTTTGATTTAATTGCAGTCAAAAATAGTGTTAACATTGGTACAATCCAAATAATCGCTAAAACAATAAGTGTCACATATAGTAGCACTTTCTTTCCTATTTTTTTTGATTTATCGTCCATGTTAACACCTCCTTAATCTTCTTTTGCGGTAAAGGATACATAAGGTACAATTACTACCAGCATCAAAATTACCATTATACAAGCTATCGCCGTACCCATTCCAACATTGTTGTATTGGAATGTCTGCGAATACATATAGGTTGAGAGCATCTGGGTCGCATTATTCGGTCCTCCGCCGGTTAGACCCTGTATCACATCAAAGACCTTCATCGCAGAAACGATTAAGGTTGCTATTACAATCACAAAGCTTTCTTTTAAGAGTGGAACCGTAATAAAGAAAAATTGTTTTATTCCGTTGGCTCCATCAATTCTAGAGGCTTCTAATACATCCGGTGAAATTGCTTGTAACCCTGCCAAAAATAATATCATCGGTTGGCCGATTGCCTGCCATAAAGCCGCTGCAAATATAGCATATATGCTTACCTTTGGATCGGAAATCCAGCTTTGAGAAAAGTCGCTCCCCAGAGCCTTGAAGAATTGATTGATGAAACCAATATTGGGGTTATAAATCCATCTCCAGATTATTGACACTGCAATCGGAGCAATGACGCAAGGAAAGTAGAAAAAGCTTCTAAAAAATGTTCGTCCAAAAAACTTTTTGTTCAGAACAACTGCAAACCCTAAGGAAAATGTCATCGTAACAACAATAGTCAGTACAATCCAAATAAAATTATTTTTTAAAGATATCAAAAACACCGGGTCCGCCGTAAATAAGTTTATATAATTCCCAAGCCCCAGAAACTCCATTTCCCCTATTCCATTCCATTTAAACAAGCTGATATAGAAGGAATAGAATACCGGAGCAATAATCACCGATAAATAGACAAGACCAGCTGGAACTAGAAATAAATATGCGCTCCAATCTCTCTTTTTATATTTCATATATTAACCATGCCTTTCATTAAGTCCTGCAAGGTAAAAGCAGCAGGTAGAATTAAATATAAATCACAGAATATTTACGCACTATTTAAGAAAACGGACAGCATAGAAAGAACTGTCCGTTTTCATTTTAACTATTAATTCTTTGCTTGATATGCTTCGATTGCAGCTTGAATTGCAGCTGCTCCATCCGCAGGCTCCATCTGACCGTTTGCAATTGCATCCTGTACATTGAATAAAGCATCTGCAACCTCTGTCGGAAATGCCTGATCCGTGATAGTGAAGGTTCCATTTGTATCTGCTGTTTTCAGCATTAATTCAACATTAGGCTGACCTTCCGGCATCTTTGCTCCAATAATCGGTAGCGGCATATTGTAATATTCTGCGTACTTTTCTGCATTCTCTTCACTATAATAATAATCCATAAACTTTACACAAGCATCTAGCTCGGCTTCTGTATTATTTGCATTGAATTGTGTCATCTCAGCGAAGGCAGATAAGCGATTAGTTCCGCCCGAAGGGAAGGCAAAGGTTCCATATAAGCTCATATCCTGTTCTTCTTGAACGATCATGCCGTCATACCATTGCCCCTGTATATCCATTGCTGCTGCTCCTGAGAAGAAGGCCATCATTGTATCATTGGGGTCAGCAGTAACAAATCCCTCAGGGAAGTAACCCTTTTCACAGAATTCTTTATATTTAGTTAACGCTTTAACCACTGCATCATTGTTATAACTAGCCTTGAAGGTGTTCATTTCATCATGAAGCTCGCTTCCCGCATAATGTTCAATCAACAATTCTACAAACCTCATAACATGCCATCCATTTAATCCGGCGGTTGAAATTGGTATGATACCATTTTCCTTTAACGTTGCACATGCTGCTTCAAACTCTTCAAAGGTCGTTGGAACCTCTATTCCATATTGTTCAAAGATATCTTTTCTGTAGTAAACATCTAAAACATTGTAGCTGGTAGGGTAACCGGACAGCTTACCTCCTAATTGGCAGAGATTTAGAACACCCGAGCTAAATTTATCGGACCAATTATTTTCTTTTGCATACTCCGTCAGATCATAGCAAAGATTATTATCTGCATAGAAGCCACCAAGACTTCCTCCCCAGTTAAACCACATATTAGGTAGAGTATTAGAGGTTGCTGCTACCTTGCAGGAATCCTTAATACCATCGGTATCATAATAGGAAGCGATGACCTTGATATCCTTATTAGCAGCGTTAAATGCTTCTACAATCGGATCAACCGCATTCTGTCTTGTATTCAGAGTCCAAAATGTAATCTCCGTTACCTCTCCAGTCTTCGATTCCGCTGAATTATCCTTTGATTCAGCCTCTGTAACTGTTGTTTCTGTTGTCCCCGCCGGTGCTACTTCCGTCTTAGTCTTTGATGTACAGCCCGTCAAAGCTAATGAGCACAGCATAACAAATGCCAATACAAATGAAACGCTTTTTTTCATACTTTGAAATCCTCCCATAATATAGTATACAAATCAAACTCAAACTAAACATAATATAAACATTTGAAATTTGATTTAAACTTATATTACCACGTATTAAACTTTATTTCAACTACTATTTGTTAATTTTGTATATAAATTTTAATTTATCCATCTATATTTACACATATTGGGCATTTTGTTGCTATTCATGGAACAAAAACCAAATTTAGTCTAATTTTGTCTTAAACAAAATAAACACCATCCATCTGGATTGGTGTTTATCCCCCAACTTTCTATTCAACTTTGATGTCACTGAAATCAACTTGATTCTATTTCTTTACACTTTCACCCTCAATCAGAGAGCAATCCGACATCACCATAAATTTTACTGACATACCTTCTGTAATTTCCTTTTGCAATAAATGCATTACCATATTGGCTCTATTTATATGATCAATTTTTATTACTGCCAGCTTATAATCTACAGCTACATAGCTCGGTACTTCATCCACTCCAATCAAAGAAATATCCTGTGGTATACTGATACCTTCGGTCTTCAATGCTTTCATACATCCTATGGATACCTGATAATTTTCCATAACAAATGCATCCGGTAATCTATTCTCTTGTATATAAATTTTCATTTTTTGATTACATTCTTCTATTGTTCGGCCCATCCTTATAATCATATCCTCTTTGAACTCCATACCGTTATTTAGGATTGCCTGTTTAAAACCCATCCTTCTTTGTTCGAAGTTATAAATGTCAACCTCATTCGCTAAATACAGAATGTTTCTACAATTTCTTTTTAGCAAGTGGTCAACTGCCAGCTTCACTGCTGAAACATTATTGATACATACCCTATGATGCAAATTATTTTCAAAGTCATTATCTGCAATAATCATAGGCTTATTAATTCTTCTAAACTGTTCATAATCTTTTCCTATCATCTCGGTACCGCATAGAATTACACCAGCTACGCTGTTCATATTGCATTCATGTATCACCTGTTCTACGGAATCTGTAATTAAATTTACATAAGTAACTCCCAAGGAATACCCTCGGAGCTTGGCCTCTCTGTCAAACACCTCTAATACATCCGTCCATAAATCTATTTCCGATCCATATGCTATCTTCAAATCACGATGTACAAAGACCACTTTTATTACCTGCTTTTCTATCATGAAAGGTGTTACTTCTTCATAATTTCTATTCTCCAAAAGCTTTTTGCAATCGAGCACCTCCTGTCTGGTCTGCTCACTTACTCCTGGTTTATTATTTAATGCCAAGGATACTGTTGCTTTAGATATCCTTAACTCCCTAGCTATATCTGCTGCTTTCACCTTCATATATTAATATCCTCCTACCAAATATAGTATGCAAACTTATTTTAAACGTTTTCAACATTATCGTCAACTTATTTGTTTAGCAAGAACAAAAAACCCTTATCTTATCCTTACGTAACCAGCATAATTATCTCGGATCGCTTCTCCACATTTATTCCGGTACTTCGTCGATACCTACGAAATCATATGCACCTCTTGCATTTTCCCCTCAAATGAGTTATAGTATAGTTCGCTGCTTGCCCCAATTCTAAGGGTAATAAGCGCGCAACTTACGTCAGTTCGAGACCTTCCTGACGAAGGGATTCCATATTCCCTTAAAACAAAACTAAAGGAGAATTCATATGAACAACAAAAAGACTCAGTTTCTCACTGAGGCTGCAGTTATTGCAGCCATCTACACCGTACTGGTTCTGGCTTTTCAGCCAATCAGCTTCGGTCCAATCCAATTTAGGATTGCAGAGGCCCTTACGATTCTACCTTATTTTACCCCTGCTGCCATTCCCGGGGTTGCGGTCGGTTGCTTCTTAAGTGCTGTATTAACTGGGGCGGATATTCTCGATATGGTATTCGGCTCTCTTGCGACTCTGATTGCAGCAATCCTATCCTATCAGCTGAGGCGTTACAAATTCTTAGTACCGGTTCCCCCCATTGTAGCTAATGCACTCATTATACCTTGGATACTACGCTATGCTTATCAGATACCGGATGCAATCCCTTATATGATGCTTACGGTGGGCGCAGGTCAGGTCTTAGCCGTCGGTGTTCTGGGTATCATTCTGCTATTTGCACTGGATAAGGTAAAGCATGTGATATTTCGTTCCACTTATCAATCATAGAATATAGCTGCAGACATATAACAACTAATATTAATTATAAGGTCTATAGAGTAAAGAGATTATTATTCCTTAACGCAATAGGGAAGCATAATCTCTTTTTCTCTAATCATGGATCTATTTTACTATTAATTCCTGACTGATTATTAGGACGACTGTATGAAAACAGATAATACAGATGAAATAGCCCCATAACCTAGCTTCCTTTCGATTATATTCTAATAAAAATTTTTAAAGCTCTAATGCAATTGTCATTGACAAATATATCACGTCGTGATATATTTGTATCACAACAAGATACATCACGTCACGATACATCTAGCCACGATGTAATAATCAAGAATCAATTCCGCGATACGATCACTCATACGACATGTATCAGTATTACCCAAGGTACAGACTTTAGCTACACAGGATCTGTGCCCAGAAATTGGAGGAACGATGAAAGAGATCACAGAATTTATACCCATGAGCGAAACGGCCTACTACATTCTTCTATCTCTGACAGAAGAACGCCACGGATATGCTATCATGCAGTATGTGACCGGTCTTACAAATAATCGGATTAATCTAGGTGCCGGCACCTTATATGGAACCTTGTCAAAGCTGGAGCAATCCGGTTTAGTCATGATTACCGGTGAAGAAAACAAAAGAAAGTATTATAAGATAACGGCCAATGGTGAAGCTGTATTAGGTGCAGAGCTTAGAAGGATCGAAGAATTATATCGGAATGGCAGGGAGGTTTATGGAGATGGAAAATAATAAGAAATTTGTGAGAAGGTCCTACTTCGCTCATCAATATGAGAAGGAAGAAGAGTTTCTATCAAAGATGGCCAGTGAGGGCTGGCATTTTGTTAATCTTCATAAAGGGTTAATAACAAAGTACGAGTTTGACAAGGGTGAACCTATCGATTATGTCTATCAATTGGACTATGTAAACAAAACAGAAGACACACAAAGCTATCATCAATTATTTCTGGATGCGGGCTGGGAAGAGGTGTTTTCCTGGGATGGTGTATATGACGGTAAATGGTATTATTTTCGAAAATTACGCACCGGCAACAAGGAAGATCGGATTTTTACAGACATAGAATCAAAATATCAACTGTATGATAAGCTGATGAAAAAGTATGGATTTTTCTTTCTTGCATTGCTATACCTGCAGATCAATGCTC
>JAEYXC010000108.1 GCA_023428655.1 Bacillota bacterium
AAGCATTGATAGCACATCGCTGTATAACAGTCATTACCACCAATTAAGATTTGTTCACCCTCAGTAATTATCTTACCATTCTGATCTAATCGAACATTTACTGTGGCCTTTCGACCGCAGGAACAAATGGTCTTTATTTCGGTGATGGAATCTGCAATCTCCATGAGGCGTTTACTCCCGGGAAACATTTTGGTACGAAAATCCGCTCGAAGTCCAAAGCATAATACAGGAATATTATAATCAATTACGATGATTGATAACTGATCCACCTGATCCTCGGATAAAAACTGGCATTCGTCAACAATGATCACATCAACCTGGGATGCCAGCCTCTGGAAGCTTTGATAGATATCCTCCTGAGGCGGAAATACATAGGCCTTAGCAGATAAGCCTGCACGGGACTTTACAATTCCTTCTCCGTCCCTACTGTCAATTTGCGGCTTAATCAGCCATACTCTCATACCACGTTCCTCATAATTGAACTTGGTAATTAACGCTTGTGCTGTCTTGGAGCTACCCATTACACCGTATTTAAAATAAAGTTTTGCCATGTTTATCGGAAACCTTTCCTATGATTAGTTTGTGCCAGTGTGTCCTTCACTCCTGTACAAACTTGGACTTTCCAGAAGAACAAGGAGTTCGCTCCAATGGGCGAACTTCGTAGTTCTTCCAAAGCTTTTGTTAAAAAGCGATTTTAACGTGTGCTCTTATCGTAAGGAATACCCTCTGCTTTCGGTGCTCTAGATTTCTTTGAGGTAAATACGAGAACAACCATCGTTGCAATGTAAGGTAACATCTTATAAAAAGCTTGGTTAAGCTCAAGCTGATGCAGGAACGGAATTAATGCAACGGAATAAGCGAGTGTTCGAAGGAAAGCGAAGAATAATGCTGCAAATAGAATTCTCCAAGGCTTCCACTGACCAAAAATCATTACCGCCAAAGCAAGGAAACCGAAACCCGCCACTCCGGTATGACCGTTCACATTACCATCCATAACACCTACGGAATAGAAGAAACCGCCGATGCCTCCAAGAATACCAGATAATCCAACTCCATAATATCTCATACGATGTACATTAATACCAACGGAGTCAGCTGCGTGGGGATGCTCACCGCAGGCACGAAGACGTAGTCCGAACTTTGTCATGTAGAATATAATAACGGAAACCAGCAACAAAAAGAAACCAATATAAACCGTGATATAGGTGTTCTTAAAGAATAAATCACCCAACACAGGAATGTTACTTAAGCCCGGAACCTCTCTTATATAAAAGTTTACACTGGTTGTAATACCGTCGCTGTTGAATTTCATCTTAGAAAAAAGTAAAATAACAGCCGGAATCAACATATTTAATGCGGTTCCTGATATGGTCTGGTCCGCTCTCATATTAACTGCTGCAAAGGCCAAAAGCATCGAATAAAGAATACCTGCCACAGCGGCGACCAACATAGCAATTAATAAAATAAGCTGAGGATGCAATCCGGTTCCCTGAATGAAATACACAGTAAGACAACCAAAGAATGCGCCAAATAGCATAATACCTTCTAAAGCAATATTGATAACACCGCTTCGCTCACTGAACATACCACCGAGTGCCACTAATAATAAGGGTATTGCTACCGGAAGCATGTTCTGAATTAAATAAAATAAAGTATCCATTCTTACGCCTCCTTACCCTTTCCAGTATTGTCCGTCGGTTGCTTTGCATTGTGTCTTTTCTCTTTCCTTAGCTTAATAAATCGTCCAAAGGCTGCGTTCATAATTAATGCGAAGGCAGAGAAATAGATAATTACCGCAATAACCACATCGATAATCTCCGGCTTATATCCGAGTAAGCTCGCCAAGGTTCCACCTCTACCGATGTGAGAGATAAATAATGCTGAAAAGATAACACCTAGGGGATTAGCAAATCCAAGGAGCGCAACAGCAATACCGTTAAAGCCCGCCGATGCAATTACACTGATTGGTTCATAGGTCATACTGCTTCCGGCGATGGTTGAGGGTGCGAGAATTGCGAAGGCACCGCCAAGTCCGGAGAGAGCACCGGCAATAACCATGGTTAAAATCGTATTTCGTTTATCACTCATACCTGCATACTTACTGGCAAATTTGTTAAAACCAGTTGCTTTCAATTCATAACCGAAGGTTGTTTTATTTAATGTAATATGCAATAGAATTGCAATCACAATTGCAATGATAATTGCAATATTCGCATTGGAATAAGGTATTCCAAGGGAGGGAATCTGTGCTGAGGCAGGTAGATATGCCGTTCTTGTCTTGGTAGGGATATACATCACGGAATTGCCCTGAATCAACATGTCAACCAAATACATTCCGATGTAGTTGAACATAATCGAAGTGATTACCTCATTTACGTTAAATAAAGCCTTTAGAATACCGGGTATAAAACCCCAGATCATACCACCGATTAATCCGGCTAATATGCATACAAGCCAATGAATGGACGATGGCATGGGCCACATAAAACCGACATATAAGGCAAAGAACATACCCATCGTGTATTGACCGGAGGCACCAATGTTAAATAAGCCCATTTTAAATGCAAAACCTACACTCAAACCAGTCATCAGAATCGGTGTTGCAAAATAGAGCACATCACCCAGTCGTTGGAAGCCTCCAAAGAGAACTCTTCCAAAGCCGGCCAAGGAATTACCCGGAAGAGCTGCAAGCATAACTAGAAAACCAAATATTAATCCTAATGCGATGGCTAACAGTGCTGCGGTAAAGGAGGCGAAGCCCTTGGTCTTGGTAATATGCTTCACTGAAAATTTATTACTGCTCATGTTCGTTCTCCTTTCCAATATTACGTTTTGCACCGGACATGTAGAGACCTAGCTCCTGTACCGTTGTTTGCTTCGGATCAAGCTCTCCTACAATCTCGCCCTCATACATGACAAGAATACGGTCACTGACATTCATAACCTCATCCAGCTCCAGGGACACTAATAATACGCCCTTCCCCTGGTCACGATTATGAACTAACTGCTTATGAATGAACTCAATTGCACCGACATCCAGACCACGGGTGGGCTGTACTGCCACAAGAAGCTCATGCTCTTTATCCAACTCTCTTGCGATGATTGCTTTCTGTTGATTACCACCGGACATGCTTCGCGTAACAGTAATCGCTCCCTGTCCGCTTCTAACATCGTATTGTTGAATTAGCTTCTCTGCATAGTTACGAACCTCAGGACGTTTGATAAAGCCATTCTTCTGGAAATCCTTCTGCCAATAACGCTGTAATACAATATTATCCTCGAGAGAATAATCAAGAACCAAACCATATTTATGACGATCCTCCGGGATATGACTCATACCGGACTTTGACCTTGACCGTATGGAGGCCTTTGATATATCCTTACCCAGTAGTTTGATTTCTCCCTTGCTCATCTTCTCAAGACCGGTCAAGGCAGCAACCATTTCAGATTGGCCATTGCCCTCTATACCGGCAAGGCAAACAATCTCTCCCGCCTTAACCTCAAAGGAAACATTCTTAACAGCATTCTTTTTACTTGTTTTCGAGGGGACTGTAACATTCTTAACGGAAAGCACAACATTACCTACACTGGAATCCTTCTTATCTACCGTAAAGCTGATGTCTCGTCCAACCATCATCTTAGAAAGCTCTTCTTTGGTGGTATCTTTTATCTCAACAGTACCGATGTACTTACCCTTTCGAAGTACGGTACAACGATCGGCGACCGACATGATCTCATTTAGTTTGTGCGTAATGAACAGGATTGATTTTCCTTCTTTTGCGAAGCCTCTCATGATTTCCATGAGCTCATCAATCTCCTGTGGAGTTAAGACGGCTGTCGGTTCGTCAAATATTAGAATATCATTATCTCGATACAACATCTTCAATATCTCAACACGTTGCTGCATACCTACCGAAATCTTCTCGATTACAGCATCCGGATCTACCTGCAGCCCATATTTTTTACTTAAGGCAAGTACCTTCTCTCTTGCTTCTTGCTTTTGAAGAAAGCCCATCTTATTTGGTTCGACACCAAGAATGATGTTCTCAAGAACCGTAAAAATTTCTACAAGCTTAAAATGCTGATGTACCATACCGATACCCAGACTGTTAGCATCATTGGGGTTATTAATCTTAACAACCTCACCGTTCTTTTTAATCTCTCCCTTTTCAGCCTGATAAAGACCGAACAGTACACTCATAAGAGTAGATTTTCCTGCACCGTTTTCTCCTAACAGAGCATGAATCTCTCCTTTTTTTAGCTGAAGTGTAATATCGTCATTGGCAATAATTCCGGGAAATTCCTTCGTAATATGAAGCATTTCAATGATATAATTTTCCACGTCTACCTCACCATAATCTT
>JAEYXC010000119.1 GCA_023428655.1 Bacillota bacterium
AGGAGGTAATGTCATGGCTACGAAATACGTATTTGTTACCGGTGGTGTTGTATCCGGCTTGGGCAAAGGGATTACTGCCGCTTCCCTTGGACGACTGCTAAAAGCCCGCGGTTATCATGTTACCATGCAAAAATTTGATCCGTATATCAATATCGATCCGGGTACGATGAATCCCATCCAGCACGGAGAGGTATTCGTTACGGACGATGGTGCAGAAACCGATCTTGATCTCGGACATTATGAGCGCTTTATTGATGAAAACTTGGACAAGATGTCCAATGTAACTACAGGTAAAATCTATTGGTCCGTACTATCGAAGGAAAGACGCGGTGACTTTGGCGGAGGTACGGTTCAGGTTATTCCTCATATTACCAATGAAATTAAAAGTCGTTTTTATCGAAACAATTCCAATGATGAGATGCATATTGCTATTATTGAGGTAGGAGGTACCGTCGGTGATATTGAGAGCCAACCCTTCCTTGAAGCAATCCGCCAATTCCGCCAGGATGTGGGTGATCACAATGTGGCTTTAATCCACGTGACTCTGATTCCCTATCTCAAGGCCTCCGGTGAGATGAAAACAAAGCCTACCCAGGCCAGCGTGAAAGAATTGCAGGGAATGGGTATTCGTCCTGATATCATCGTATGCCGTACGGAACAACCCTTGGAGGAGGGTATTAAGGAGAAGATTGCCCTGTTCTGTAACGTACCCAGCTCCAATGTATTGCAGAATCTCGACGTCGAATATCTATACGAAGCACCTCTTGCTCTTGAGCAGGAGCATATCGCGGAGGTAACTCTGGATTGCCTACAGCTATCCTGTCCTAAGCCGGACCTTACGGATTGGGAGCAGATGGTCCATTCTCTCAAAAATCCAAAGGCAGAGGTAAGAGTTGCTCTGGTCGGCAAATACACCCAGCTCCATGATGCATATATCAGTGTAGTGGAATCCTTAAAGCACGGTGCAGTTGCACACAATGCTTCCATAACAATTAAATGGATCCCCTCCGAGGATGTCACTAAGGATAATGTCGATGATCTGCTTGGCGATGTATGTGGAATTGTAGTTCCGGGAGGCTTCGGTGACCGAGGCATTGAGGGTAAAATAAATGCCATCCGCTATGCCAGAGAGCACAAAATCCCCTTCCTGGGATTATGTCTGGGCATGCAGCTGGCACTTGTAGAATTCGCCAGAAATGTAATTGGTTTTGAGGATGCACACAGCGTAGAATTAAATCCTTCCACAACCCACCCCATTATTCATCTGATGCCGGAGCAGGATGGCATTGAGGATATCGGCGGAACCTTAAGACTCGGTACCTACCCATGTGTACTTGTCGAAGACAGTAAAGCACATGCACTTTACGGTGAAAAGGTAATTCACGAAAGACATCGTCACCGTTATGAAGTAAATAATTATTACAGAAATGATTTTGCAAAGCATAACCTAAAGCTTTCCGGTCTTTCTCCCGATGGCCGCATCGTAGAGATGATCGAATTAGAGGATCACCCTTGGTTCTTGGCAACACAGGCACATCCAGAGTTCAAATCAAGACCCAATAAGCCCCATCCCCTATTTCGTGGTTTTATCGGTGCCTCTCTCTCTTATTGCAGTGAACAGGGAATATAGCAGGATCAGACCGGAGCCAAGAAAGATTGCAATATCGGATAGATTGAATATGATGCATTTCAGCTTCTTGCAATTGAAGCTAAAGTAATCTACCACATAGCCCCGCCTTATGCGGTCGGTAACATTACTGATCGCACCGCCAAGGGCGAAAGCAAAACCAAGCTTTAATACGTTCTTACCTTTTTTGGGAAGAAGCAGGATAAAGAGGAGTGATATAAGACCTAAAAGGATACAGCTAATGGTCTTAAGCATCTCCTTTTTTTCACCCATAAAATTAAGGAATGCACCCTCATTATAGTGCTTTCGAAGGATAATCCTTCCTTTTAGTATCTCCTGTCGTTCTCCCAATTCTCTATGTTGTTCCATGTAATTCTTGATAAAATGCTCTCCAATGACAATTCCTAATACGATAAGAATATAAATCATGTTCCAACCTCCTTATTACTCACGGGTCACTCTGGAATTACTATTATTTACAATCTATTATGCCATAACCAATCCAACTTATCAAGACATGTTCAACCGGCAAACAACATAATTGTCGAACAAAAAATCACGAAATAACCGTGACTGATACTTATCCCCCCATCTCAATGCTCTTTAACCAAGGGAAGGTATAGGATAAGAGCTTTTTTTTCTCCTTATTCCTTATATTTTTATAGGAAGGATAATGTACCCTTAGGGCTTCGTCATGCTTTCCCTCCTTCAGCCTCTCCTCAAGCAAGATCAGCTCCGGATCAAAATACAGCTTAACTCTTTCCGAAGAAAATACCTGATCCATATCAGTAAACGCACAGGCCAGCTGCAGTACATTTACATCGGACTCATAGATTTCGAGTTGTGCTCCCTGTGCAAGGGTAAGTAATTCCTGAATATGATAACCCAATCCAAAGCCATAGAGGATATAGGTTGTCTGATCCTTCCGGTACCAATGTCTTGCTAATTGGAAGGCTTCAGACTGTATTTTATTATTGGTATGAAAGTAAAATTTTAAACCATCATTTTCCGCTGCCAGTGTCATAAGTCCGCAGGAAGTAAATTCAATTCGATAGCCGCTCTCCAGGAGCAACGCTGTATTAATCGGTTCTTTAAGCTTTACCTCCAGCCCTTCACTGTGCGCAAGAAGCGTTTCGATATTCTTTCGATAATTTCCTTCGTTAAATTCAATTTCCTCCTTGCTGATAATCAGCTCCTGAACACCAATCAGGAAATTAATCAACTGAAGCTCCAGTAAATCAGCCAATAGAATATAATCAGCGTTTTTCTTTGCCTCAAGGATCCCCGTCAACATCTCCAACATCGATTCTGTGTTAACCACATTAAAATATTCACGATTTAAAATAATCGCCTCTATGCTTTGTTTTACCTCATCAATGGAATTTACTATTTGCTCTAAGGCTCTGTCACACTGCTGTTCTCTGAAATAACAGACCGCTTTATCCATCTTACCCAAAAGTCCTATATTTAATTCGAAGATATCTCGTATGCTCTGTACCAAGTGATTGCCCTCCCCAGCCTCCAAAAGGCCCCATGATCAGCTCTGCTCCTCTATCCGCCATGCTCTGTATAAGGTTAGATATGCCTGCTCCTGCTCCTCATCACCAATGTTGCCATAGCACTCTGCCAGTCTTTGTAAAGGATAATCACCGGCATAATGGACATTCAATTCACAAGTGGTCTCATAAGCAGCATTGTAATACCATATAATAGCTTCCCTATCGTCACCCAATTCCCTATAGTACTCACCCAGCTCATAGCATACCTCAGAGCTTGCTTTTTGATCAGCTATGTTATGGAGACAATACTTCATGAAATTGGCAAAATCCTTGCGCAGACGATAACATCTGGCAAGGATACATTCACCTATTTTACGTTCCTGTTCACAGTACTCCCCATGTTCGGCGATACTACGGAAATAGTCAAAGGCATCCTCAAAATCCTTATCCCCACCGGCAATAAAAAGTTCTCTTGCATACATGCCATACAATCTGGGAGAAAGTCTGCCTTCCCTTCGTATCGTTCTCAAGAAAACATCAAAATCTCTGCCCGCATGTCCTGAGATTGGCAAATGCAAGACCTCAATCTCACTGTCATAGATTACCGGGGAAAGCCGTACACTCTCATGGACGGGTTCCATCCATTGAAAGGTGCGAAGACGTTTATATAGCTTAGGACGATATTCCACATCAAAGTTATAGGTTGTATTGTATGCCAATTGATTGGCATACTTCATCTGAACAACTTCTATTTCCGGCAACAGCTCCTGCTTTAAAAGCAGAAACCGTTGTCGGTTTAATTCATCAATGACCTCATCTGCATCGGCAACATAGATATAATCCATTGTTGCTTTGGAAAAGGAGAAGTTTCTCGCAGCGGAAAAATCATAGATCCAAGTAAAATCGTAGATTTTATCCGTATAGCCTGCTGCAATCCTCTTTGTCCCATCACGGGAGCCGGTATCAACGATAATAATCTCATCCGCCAGTCCCTGTAGGGAATCAAGACATCTTGCTAGCACCTTTTCTTCATCCTTAACAATCATGCAGACACTAACTGTTATCATAAAGCCTCCCTGTTATTCTACTACGGTGATGGTGTACTTGGTTGCTTAATTTCCGATGCTTTGATCTGAATCGATTTATATTTCATAATATATTTATCACTGTTTATCTCATAAATGGTCAGATACTGATCCGCTGTAATGGCAATATCCATACCGTCAGTGAAGATGTTCGTCCCCTCAAACTTATCCTCCATCTTCTTTCCGGTCACTTGTGTCGATGTAATCTCGTATCTCAGAGAATTACCAATACCCGGTGTACTTACTAAGATGATTTTGGTCGTTCCATCAGCACTACCTACTGTGGTTGTCGTTGTTAAGCTAATGGCATCCGTAGGATTCTTGATGGTCAGCTTCGCTGAGGTCTTATCCACCGTACCATTCTTATAATAGATACTAAGGGCTCTGGCAGTGCTATTCACCATTTTATTCAACTCCGTGGCATTAAGCGTTATGCTCATGGTATAGACTGTATTCGGATCAATGCCACCAGAGATTGACGGGGTGACTTGAACTTCCGATACCGGTACATCCTTGGTTCCAAGCTTAATATATTTCAGCTCGGTCTCAAAGGGCAGCTTACCTTTCGTATTCAAGGTAACATCAATGGTCAGTGCTGTCGTATAACCCTTTGTGAATATATAGGTCTTTTTCTGAGTTGTAGGCATGGAGGGATAGCTTACCTTAAAGTCTTCCATCGTGGATGCCAGCTTAAATGCTACCGGTGAGCTTGTAGCGCTTGCCGGTTTGTATTTAACCGCTTTCTGTCGAATATATATTGTGGATTTATCCACTGCCTTAGAAGACAGTACCTTTACAATCGTACTCTTTGTGATCGCTGACCAGGTAGCCTTATTCACATCAAAGCTATAACCATCTCGAACCACCGTGTATTCATAGGGATTGTCCGAGGAAGCTGAGGGTATCTGAATATTAATATTCTTGCTACCATTATAGGATATGTAGATATTCTTATTGTCCGGTGTTACACCACTCGGAGCTTCTCCAGTGATAATTGTTCCGGGTAATATCCGTTGTGCGGACAGATGTGTCTCCGTAATCTTAGAGGAGGAGGCCTTTGAGGTTGAATAATTTCTGATCTCAATTAGCATTTCAGGAAAGGCTGTGCTCGCTGTTAAGCCATCACTTGTTCCCTCCACCATGGCTGAGATGGGTAGCTTCCTGATGGATCGATCGGTTACCTTAGTCCAGTCATAAACGACCGAACTTCCACTTGCAGTTGTAGTAACACGATATTCCTGTCCATACTTAATATTGACATTAAAATCTTCTCCATCCACCCCGATTACCGGTAGTGCCACCTGTTTTGTGATTTTGAGCTTCACTGCGTTACTTGCTCTTCGTCCTTTAGTACCATCCGGATATTCTGTCCCAAAGGTTATGCCATTAAGGCTACTGGGTTCGTAAGGATAATTCATAATTTTCGTTCTGATATCCGTTGCTGTATCTACGATATCGTCAACGGGAGCAACTCTAAAATTAAGGGTAGCACCTCGTACCAGGTAATTCTCCAGAACTCTCTTGGTCAAAAAATAGCTTGGCAGCCAGCGACCATCCTCGCCCTTTCTCCACTCCAGATCATTGAAGTGAAGCGGGGCATTGGCCGTTCCCTCGCTGGACATCACATTCAGAATCTCTCCGATATCATCATTTTCGTCCAGGGAATCAAGTTGACTATAATTTATCGACACCTCCAATTTGAAGGGCTTTTTCTTTATTATAACTCGGGACTGAGTCCCATCCTTATCCCCTTTAATAAGAATAACATTCTCAACATTGGATGACAATGAGGAGAAATCGATCACTTCGATTGATTTCGATACCTCGACTACATCCCAAATATTTCTTGCTGCTTCTACTTCCGTAGCATAATAGATTTTGGAATTACCGTTCGTAAATACCAGAATACTTTCATCGATATAAGATACTGCACAGACCTTAACCTGCGTATCTGGTATTGCACCTGCAAAAGTCTCCTGCTTCGGTGAATAGATTACACCTACTAATACGAGAGTAAGTAATAACACTAGTTTCAAGCTTAATTTCTTCATCCGTTTGCACCTCCGTGTGGTTCATTTGTTATGGGCCTCTGTGTCACAGGCTCCGATGTATGCCTTTTATACGGTAACATTACGCTTTACAAAAGTCCCTTTATAATGATATCGGTCAATTTTAGTAATAAGCTTAATGGGATTTCTTATTTCTTTCTATTTTTTTGGAAATTTTACCTAACTACCATCCTTTATGCATTCCTTGAGAGTGACGCACTTCATTCCTTCAATCCTGGCTCCGCCTTCCGTTGCATCGATAAATTCGATTCCTCTCTCCTTACGAATTCGCTTCTCGATCCAGATCCGATACATATCAAGTGCACTGCTTGTACGAACCGGATTGCCATAAACATCCGGTATTTCCTTATAGTCCTTGTTGTTTTCCAATTGCCTTAAGGACGTCTCGGAAGCATGTCTTAGATTATCCGTATACGCCAGATCCAAACCAAGGAAAATTATCCTCCGGCACCCCCATGAGATGCCAAGATCAAGAGCTGTAGTACTGACAGAGCCTCCGCTGCTGTTTAACATAATATTATGCTCTTTGGCGAAGTCTTCTGCTTTCTCAAAATCCTTTTGTAGTATAATGTATTTTTTACCCTGGTAATTTTGTGCGAAGCCTTTGTAAGCGGTGGACAAGAACAGCATCGGTGTCCGCTCCTTCTCCAGCCCTGCAATCTGAGCATATACCCGTTCATTGGCATCCGATACGATAAAATAATCGGGTTCTATCCCTGCTGCCAAAAGCTTGCGATAGACAGTTCCGGTAGCTATAATAATGCACTTCGTTCTGTCAACCTCCTTTAGCAATAGGAAGTTCTTGTCCAAGGATGGTCCTGCTGCAACAATATAAAGATCCTTATGGGCATACTGAACTTTTAAGTCCACTGCAAACCCATCATAGCAGGTAATATTCGAACGAAAATTACCATTCATGGCCTTCCTTTGATTATTAATCGAACTATACTGGATAAAATAGTTCTCAAGCTTTTCTTTCATTGTCTGATCGGCCACATGACGAAGAGAGGGGTAATGGATCACGAATTTCTCCTCATTTGTCAAATCCTTAAGTCGTAAAAGCATCTTCGTGTACTTCGGATCATAAATAATCCGCACTGCAGCATGCTTCATCGGCGTACCAAGGCTCGTATAAGCTGCCGCTAATTTTAATATATTGAGGTCTGCTTCGTATACCTCGATTTCTATGCTGCTATCCAGCTGCAACAATTCTTGGATATGATAACCCAGTCCAAAGCCGTATACGATATACTTCGTTTTTTCTTCTTCATACCAAGCATTTGCCAGTGTAAATGCTTCCTTCCTTATCCTGCTGTTGCTATGCGCGTAATAACGTCCCATAGAATCGGTCAGTGCCAAGGTCATTAGTCCACAGGAGGAGAACTCAATCTCATAGCCCT
>JAEYXC010000118.1 GCA_023428655.1 Bacillota bacterium
GAACCTGTTCCTCCAATTGCTCTATATTACGATCAACTGCCAGAGCAGTAACCTTTAGGTCCTGCTTCTCTCTTACTATGTCCAAGGTCTGGGTTCCAATGGAACCCGTAGAACCGAGAATACCAATTCGTTTCATTACAAATCCTCCAAATCACTGCTTTTCGACAGCTTATCTATACTATACTCCATTCCCTTCACAAATTCAAATCATCCATAAAATTTTCACTTAAAGCATTGTAGCCAAATAGTAAACAATCGGAGCTGTAAATATAATGCTGTCAAAGCGGTCCAAAATTCCTCCATGTCCCGGAATTAAGGAGCCATAATCTTTAATCTCATGATTTCGCTTAATTGCTGAGGCTGCCAAATCACCTATCTGAGAGATAATACTGGACGCTGCACCAATAATAGCAAAGATCAACGGAGGATTCTGGAATTCCTTCAAATGGTCTCCAATTATCGTTGCATAGAGAAAGCCGATCAATGCAGCTCCGACGATGCCGCCGACACAACCCTCCAGCGATTTCTTAGGACTTAGCTTAGGTGCAAATTTATGCTTACCAAAAAGGACACCGACTACATAAGCACAGGTATCGGACCCCCAGGCACCGATAAATATCAACCAGATAATCCATACGCCCTCCTCCAATATACGTACCTGATATATGTAGCTAAGCATAATACTGACATAGAAGAGCCCGAAGAAAGAGACTGCAATCTGTTCCGTCTGATATTTCGGAAAACCGAAAACATAGGCAAACATCAAAAGCATTAAAAAGATAATGAACAGCATCAGCTGGTACTCTGACAATCCAAGATACATGAGAATATAATAACCAAGACAAGAAAGATAACCCAATATACCGGGAATAGACAGATGAACGTTGACAATCTTATAAAGCTCATATAAGCCGATCATAGAGATCACTAACAGAACTCCAAAGAGCACATTACCTCCCAGAATTACAACAGCAATCGTAATAGCCAATAATATAATTCCACTGATTAATCTTGTCTTAAACATCCATATCCTCCTGTGCCGCTCACAGCGGCATCCAATATATTCCATTTCATTGACGCCTTATCCTAGTTAAAGATATCCTTGACCTATCAATAATATGTGTATGAAAGTCTATGATAAACCGCCAAATTTTCTGGTTCTTCTGCTGTAATATTCCACCGCTTTGATTAATTCCTTTTTATCAAAATCCGGCCATAAAACCTCCGAAAAATAAAACTCCGTATAGGCTGACTGCCAGAGGAGGAAATTCGAAAGCCTCTGTTCGCCACTGGTACGAATGAGTAGATCCGGATCCGGAATACCCTTTGTATCCAGATATTTTTCAATAAGCTTTTCATCTATTTGATCAATTTCTGTAATATTCGCTTTTACATCCGTCGCAAGAGCCTTAACTGCACGCAACAGCTCATCCCTGCCACCGTAATTAATTGCAACCTGAAAATTCAGCCCCGTATTATTCCTTGAGGCTTCTTCCAATGCTGTAATACTCTTTCTTAAGTCCTCCGATAATTTAGAGACATCACCAATGATACGAACACGCATGTTGTTCTTTGCGCTTGTCTTAATACTAGTTTCCAGATAGGTCCGAAGCAGCTTCATAAGGGCTTCCACTTCCTCCTGTGGCCTTACCCAATTTTCCGTAGAAAATGCATATACCGTAAGATATTCGATCCCCATTTTATAAGCATCCTCGCAGATTTTCTCTACGTTTTTACTCCCCTGGGTATGACCATAATTTCTGGGCATTTTTTTACTCTTTGCCCAGCGGCCGTTACCATCCATTATGATTGCTACATGCTTCGGTACATTTAACCCATTTTCCTGCATCTATTTTCTCCTATTAATAAGGGCGTTTCAAAAGAAGACTTTATTCATCCTCAATTCACTTGCCATGAATAAAACTTTTGAAACACCCCTAAATCCAAATCGATATATTATACCCTAATAATATTTCTTTAATTTGATTAAACCGTAAGAATTTCCTTCGATTTATCTTCCATCACGTGATCAATTTCAGCGATATAATGATCTGTAAGCTTTTGCACACTGTCCTCAAGATGCTTGAATTCATCCTCTGAGATCTCACTGGCTTTATTTTGCTTCTTGAACATCTCGTTCGCATCTCTTCTGATATTTCTGATCGCAACCTTGGCGTTCTCAGCCTTTTTCTTAACATCCTTTACCAATTCTTTTCTTCTTTCTTCCGTAAGCTCAGGAAATACAAGACGAATAATCTTACCGTCATTGCTCGGTGTCAGGCCTAAGTCAGAATTGATAATTGCCTTCTCAATCTCTCGAATGAGTTTGCTTTCCCATGGCTGGATCTGAATAACTCTTGCCTCAGGAACGGAAATATTCGCTACGGACTGTAATGAGGAAGGCTGTCCATAATAATCCACTCTAAGTTTATCTAAAAGATGAGGATTTGCTCTGCCCGCACGAATTGTGGAATATTCTTCCCTTAATGTCTCCACCGTTTTCATCATTTTTGAACCAAATTGTTCCAGCTTTGCATCCATTTTCATCCCTCCATTAAAATTATTAGTTTTATTATATTGTCATTCTGGTACCATTGGATAAGCCTTTGGCCGCCTTAACAATGCTTTCCTCTTCCGATAATCCAAATAAAAGAATTGGCATTCTATTTTCGATACAAAGTACGGTCGCAGTCATATCGACAACCCCTAACTTTTTATCAAGAACATCCTGTAATGCAATTTCATTGAATTTTTTGGCCTCCGGATTTTTCTTTGGATCGCTATCATATACACCATCTACCGCTCTCGCCATTAATATGATGTCACAGTCCAATTCCACTGCGCGAAGTACGGTCGCTGTATCCGTTGAGAAATAGGGATGCCCTGTTCCACCCGCTAAGAAGGCGACTCCACCCTGCTTCATGCATTCGGTAACATGATCCTTGGAGAATAGCTCTGTCATGCTCCCACAAGCAAAAGGAGTATATACCTTTGTCTTCATTCCCACATGGCGAAAAATCTCGGAGACATAGATACAGTTCATAACCGTTGCCAGCATTC
>JAEYXC010000168.1 GCA_023428655.1 Bacillota bacterium
CCTCTTGTTGAGCGCTGATTTGATGAGCTTCGTACTTGTATTGCCGTGATCTCTTCCGCGGTCGTCTGATTCGTAGGAATATCACAAACCAGAGTTTTATCCGATAAAACAGCAACGCGGTCGCAAATCCCCATAATCTCATCGATATCCGAGGAGATATAAATGATACATGCCTTCTTCTTAGCCATATCATTGATAAAATTATAGATATCAATCTTGCTGGCCAGATCAATTCCCCTTGTCGGTTCATCCAAAATAAATACCCTTGCGCGAATCATTAACCACTTTGCAAAAATTGCCTTCTGCAGACTTCCCTCACTATAGCATAATATACTCTTACTGCGAAGCAGAGGGATATTAATTTTTGTGATATAATCCAAAGCCGTCTGTTTCATAAAGTTATAATTAATCACATGGTTCTTCGTAAATCGGTGAAGGGAAGGAAATGCAACATTTTCATTGGTATCCAGCTCCTGAAAGATCGAATCCTCATATCGATTCTCCGGCAACAAAGCAATATTATTCCGGATGGCAATTCCCGGATTACTGATTTGTACCGGTTTTCCATTGACACTGATCTGGCCCTCGTATTTGACTGCGCCAAAAAGACAGTTGGCAAGTAATGTTCTGCCGGAGCCCGCCAGACCGGTTATACCGATGATTTCTCCCTCTCTAAGCTGAAAATTAATATTCTTTAGCTTATCCTCAAAGCCCAGTCCGTTGACTGCAAAAAGGACCTTCCCCTTCTTTATGTTCATTTTCGGATAACGTTCCTTGTACTTCGTTCCCACCAGCATATGTAGAATCTCTTCCTCAGTGGATTCACTGATGAGCTTCGTCCCTACTAAGGCCCCATCCTTAATAATGGAGATTCGGTCTCCTATGGTCATTGTATCATCGATACGGTGGGTAATATAAAATACTCCGGCACCTCTCTCTTTAATCCTTTTTACAATACGATAAAGAAGCTCTCTTTCACTGGGATTTAGAGCAGCGGAGGGCTCATCCAAGATTACTACCTTTGCCTCCGAGATATAAGCCTTGCAAAATTCAATCATCTGTCGTTGTGCCAATCCCAGCGTCCTAACCGTATCCGTCGATCGGATCGGAAGCTTTAATTCATCAACCAAATGCCGAAAATGGCTGTTGAGCTTCTCAAAATCGATCGTACGCAGCAATTTATTCTTATAAGGTAGGTTATGAAAATATAGATTCTCTGCAATGCTTAAATTATCGAGCAGTGTTGTATGCTGCTGTATGAATATGAGTTCATTGGAGGAATAAAAGGAAAGACTCTTTGGCTTCACCAGCTGCCCGTTAAAAAAAATCTCTCCGGAATCCGGCTGTATCATTCCGCTGATCATCTCCATCAGAACGCTTTTACCGGAGCCATTCTCTCCCATTATCATATGCACTTCACCGGGGTATAGCGAAATATTAATATCATTCATCTTAAAATTCGAGATTTCAAGGTTGATATTTTTAAGCTCAAGCAATGGATTGCTCACTTTTGAACCTCCTGAAAATGCTAATCTTCATAGACATCGATTGACGTGAATAACGGAATATTGTGATCAAAAATATATTTCTTATGCTTGTCCTCCAAATTAGAATCCGTAAGTATTCGATTAGCAATACTCAGGTTTCCTACTCGGTACAGAGATTTCGAGCCAAAGTACCTAGAGAGACACACTACGGTTACAGATTCAGCCAATTTTACAGAATGTTGAATTAAAGTCGCTTTTTTTGTACTGGAAACGCTGATACCAACGGACTCACTCAGACCGTCGATTTCTATAAATAAATGGTTAAAGGAAAAATTCCTTAGATTATCGATGGTCATCTGCCCATAGACTGCATTCTCCTCCAAGTCTCCTCCAAGAAAGATAAGGTTATTGGTTGTGGAATGGGAAAAGGCGGATGCGATGGATAAATCATTGGTAACAATGGTCAAATTATTTCGAGCGGATAGCGCCTTTGCGATGAAGGTATTCACCGGCCCGCTGGTCAGCATAATTGCATCCTGATCATTCACCAGATGGTATGCTGTATCAGCAATCTCCTGATATAATAGGATATCCTTAATCTCTTCATTTTCTTCCCAGGCTGTCTCATCCACATAATCCATTAGGACCGCACCACCATGAGTACGCTTAAGAAAGCCCTCATTCTCCAGCTTCTCCAGATCCCTCCGGACCGTAACCTCCGTAACATTAAGGAGCTCACTTAGCTTTGCTACGGATACCTTATGATCTTTTATCAAATAGTTTTTTATGATACGTATTCGTTCGATTGCAAACATAGTTTTATCCCATCTTTATATAATCTAAAATCGTTTGAATACCATAACTAGGGCATTACTAAGAACATAATACACGATTCTATGCCAAAAAACAATAAGGAATATCCCCCCTGCTGCTATATCAAACAAAAACGAAAATCAAAAGAAATGAAACAAATCAGAACCTACAACCCTATAAAATAAGGCATTTGTGAAAGATGCATAATATTCTTTCAATATATTATAAATTATTGTTGACATTTATAATGAGGGATGATATTATTCTTTCATACAAACATAAACGAAATGCAAAACGAACATAAACGAAACTAAAATAAGATTTAAGTAAGTCGATTTTTACGAATTGGTTTGGTGTGAACTATAGTTTACTATAGCTTACATAGATAAAAAAGGGAAAGATTAAGGAGGCTTTTATGAAAAGAAATTTATCAGGTTTTAAAAAGGTTTTATCTCTTGTATTACTTCTTACCATGACAGCAACACTTCTCATTGGATGTGGCAGTAAGGCAGAAGAACCTTCCACAACAACACCGGAACCCACTAAGGCTGCAGAGACTGCAGAGCCTGAAGCTACAGAGGCACCTGCTGCTGAAGAGACCGGCGCAGGCAACTATATCGGTATTGCGATGCCGACTCAGTCCAGTGAGCGTTGGATCAAAGACGGTGCTGCAATGAAAGATATTCTTGAAGCAAGAGGCTATACAGTAGATCTTCAGTATGCTGAGGATGATATCCCGACTCAGAAATCTCAGATTGAGAATATGATTACTAAGGGAGCAAAGGTTTTAGTTATTGCTGCAATCGACGGTTCTACTCTGTCCGATACACTCGATGCTGCAGCAGCTGGCGGCGTAAAGGTTATTTCCTATGACCGTCTCCTTGTTAACACCGATGCAGTTTCCTATTATGCAACCTTTGATAACAGACGTGTTGGTCAGCTTCAGGCTGAGTCATTAGTTGATGGCTTAAAGAAGCTGAAAGGCGAAGGCCCTTATAACATTGAGCTTTTTGCTGGTTCTCCCGATGATACAAACTCCTTCTACTTCTTCCAGGGCGCTATGGATGTACTTCAGCCGTTAATCGACGCTGGTACCGTATCCATTCCCTCCGGTCAGGTTACACAGGAAGAGGTTGGAACCCTTCGTTGGGACGGTGCAGTTGCACAGGCTCGTATGGACGCAGTGCTTGCAGCCAACTATACCGATGGCAAGACCCTTCATGGTGTATTATCTCCTTATGACGGTTTATCCAGAGGTATCTTATCCGCTTTAACCGCATTTGGTCTTACCGGCAAGGATCTCCCCGTTGTAACAGGTCAGGATGCAGAAGCAGCTTCCATTAAGCTCATTGTTTCCGGCGACCAGTATTCCACTATTCTTAAGGATACCCGTTTACTTGCTGAGGTTGCTGCAAACATGGTAGATGCAGTGCTTACCGGTAAAGAGCCTGAAATAAACGATACCGAAACCTATGATAACAATGTAAAAATCGTTCCTTCCTATCTTCTTGAGCCATTCATCATAACAATAGACAATTATCAGGAATTAGTTATGGACTCCGGATACTTGAAGCCGGAAGACATTCAGTAATTCTAGGTAAGATTTGTTAGCCAAAATGTCGGTTAGTTTATGGCACTAACCGACATTTTGGTATTAAAATCAGATGATAAGATGTCTATTAATCGACAATTTTCATCAATATAAGGCTATCATATAGCAGAATGTAGTTCTATAGCTAAAGGAGTGAAAAGATGGAACAGTATGCATTGGAAATGCGTAATATCACAAAAACGTTTCCTGGCGTAAAAGCTCTTGATAACGTAAATCTCAAAGTAAGGCCTCACCAAATCCACGCTTTGGTTGGTGAGAACGGAGCCGGAAAATCAACCCTTATGAATGTTCTTAGCGGCGTCTATCCTTATGGATCCTATGAGGGTGATATCGTGATTGAGGGACAGGTATGTTCATTTAAGAACATTAAAGAGAGCGAAGCAAAGGGAATTGCTATTATCCATCAGGAGCTGGCTCTGATACCACAGCTCTCAATAGCAGAAAATGTATTTTTAGGTAATGAACAGACCGATTTTGGACCGGTTATCAGCTGGGATAAAACACGGGTTAAAACCATGGAAATGATGAAGAAGGTTGGTCTTCATGAGAGTATCGATACCAGAATTGTTGATCTTGGTATGGGTAAACAGCAGTTAGTAGAAATTATTAAGGCCTTGGCGAAGGATGTCAAGATATTGATCTTGGATGAACCCACTGCTGCACTAAATGACGAGGATTCAAAGCATTTACTTGAGTTATTATTGGGATTGAAAAAACAGGGAATTACCAGCATCATCATATCCCATAAACTAAACGAAGTCACGAAGGTTGCTGATGCAATAACCATCATCCGCGACGGTAAAACCATTGAGACCCTGGTGAAGGGTGTTGACGAAATTACGGAAGACCGTATTATCAAGGGCATGGTTGGTCGTGAGCTCGTAGATCGTTTCCCGAAGCGCAATAATCCCATCGGTGATGTCTGCTTCGAGGTGAAAAACTGGAGTGCCTATGATACAAAGGACGAATCCAAATTAGTTCTGAAAAACATTAATATTAAAACACGTAAGGGTGAGGTTGTAGGTATTGCGGGACTAATGGGTGCCGGACGTACTGAGTTCGCCATGAGTGTATTTGGACGATCCTTTGGCAAAAAAATCGAGGGCACTATTATAAAGGACGGTAAGGAAATTCAAATAAAGAATGTTAAGGATGCAATTCGACACGGTATCGCCTATACAACCGAAGACAGGAAGAATGCCGGTTTGATCCTGATTGATAATATTAAGCGCAATATCAGCTTAACTGCTTTCCAGAAAATAAGCAAAGGTATCGTCATTGACGAGAACAAAGAAATTCAAGCGGCCGAAGACTTCCGCGAGAAGCTGAGAATCAAATCCCCCAGCATTCTCCAACGAACCGGCAACTTATCCGGCGGTAATCAACAGAAGGTTGTATTCAGTAAATGGATCTTTTCCGATCCCGACGTGCTGATTCTCGATGAACCCACCAGAGGTATTGATGTTGGTGCAAAGTATGAAATCTATTCTGTTATCAATGATTTGACAGCTGCTGGCAAGACAATTATAATGATCTCGTCCGAACTACCTGAAATCCTGGGTATGTGTGACAGAGTTTATGTCATGAATGAAGGCCGAATTGTCGGAGAGCTTAACGCTGAAGAAGCCTCACAGGAAAATATAATGCATTGTATAATGCAAAGCAATCAGGAGGGATACAATGAATAAAAAAGGCTCATTTTTGAAAGGTAATATACGCCAATATGTAATGGTCATTGCCTTAGCAATTGTTATCATACTATTTCAATTCTTAACCGATGGCGTTTTGCTTAAGCCATTGAACATCTCCAACTTAATTTCGCAAAATGCTTACATATTAATCCTTGCAATCGGTATGCTCCTATGTATTCTGACCGGTGGTAATGTGGATCTGTCCGTCGGTTCCGTTGCAGGCTTTGTAGGCGCTATATCTGCTACTATGATGCTAAAGATGAATATACCGATCTTACCGACCATCATCGTTTCCTTACTTCTTGGTTTTCTGATCGGTTGCTGGCAGGGCTTTTGGATTGCTTATGTCGGTGTGCCTGCCTTTATTGCCACCCTGGCAGGTATGTTGATCTTCCGTGGTCTGACACTGGTTGTACTGAAGGGTACCAGCCTTGCACCACTGCCGGCTGGATACACCTATATGGCCTCCGGCTTCTTACCGGAGATTGGAAAGATAGGCAATCTCAATATCCTGGCGATCGCTGTGGGTATTATAGCATCGATTTTATATGTACTAAAGGAGCTCAATGACAGAAAGAACAAGAAAAAATACGGATTTGAGGTAAGCTCGTATACGACCTTTATCCCCCAGGTACTCGGAATATTGGTAGTTATTAATGCGTTTACCTACTCCTTAGCTTCCTACAAGGGTATTCCGATGGTGCTTGTCATCGTAATCGTACTGGTTCTTATCTACTCCTTCATCACCATGAAGACGATCCCCGGTAGACATATCTATGCTTATGGCGGTAATATGAAAGCAGCACAATTATCCGGTGTAAATACAAAAAGAGTTATGTTCTGGGTCTATGCTAACATGGGACTTCTGGCTGCCTTAGCAGGTGTCATCTTCACAGGAAGACTTAATTCCGCAACTCCAAAGTCCGGTGTTAACTTCGAGCTGGATGCCATTGCAGCCTGCTTCATTGGCGGTGCTTCTACCTCCGGTGGTGTTGGTACCGTGGTCGGAGCTATGGTCGGCGGTCTTCTAATGGGTGTTCTTAATAATGGTATGTCCATTATGGGTATCAGTATTGATTGGCAGCAAGCCATCAAGGGCTTTGTACTTCTAGGCGCAGTAGCCTTTGACGTATACTCCAAGTCCAAATCAAAATAGGAGCTTATTCAAACTCCATATAAAAACAGGCTGTTTCTATTGATCATAACTTGGTTCAATGCTTAACCAAGAGTCCTTCATCAATAGAAAGAGCCTGTTTTCATTTATTTCTCGTAAATCATCGATTAACGTCTATTCTATTCTTTCTTCTCTGTTTGAATTTTATGAAACCACATTATCCATCCTTACATCCAGGGTTTCTCCTTCATTCATCAGTACATGACCGGACTCATAGGGCGTACCCTCCAGAGTGATCAGCACCTTTGAGACTCCAAAATAGTTGCCGATCGTATTGGTTACACTTTGGAGAATAAGGAGCTCATAGCCTGCACCTGCATTCATATCCGTGACAAATTCACGGCTGAAATCCACGTGAACAATACCATCCTCCAACAACTCCAGGCTGTTTATCTTCGTATTTGCACTGATCAGCGGTAGGTAGGAATCCTTTGGCAGCTCTGCTTTCATCGCTTTTTCCACCGCGGTCTGTACCTCAGTTCCGGTTGACAGGGTTAACTCGGATTGTGTGGTGTAGATTTTCTCATCCGCATCCGGATAAAATACTGTAAAGGGCTGGGTTAAGGCCGTACTCTTATTCACTTCCTTTAATGTCGAGGTTACCTCCATCCCCTCGGACCGGAATACGGATTGCACTAGACCGATACCGGCTGCATAATAATCCTTCGTTGTATTATCCTCTCCCTCCGTGGTCACCTCCAAAGCATCAAAGCTCCCATAGGGTGTGGTGACGGGAACCTTCTCTGCGGTAATGGATCTCCATCTCCCATCACTCAATTGCCATTTGGTTCCTATGGTCAGGGGCTCCATCAGTAGTATCTCTGCTTCCGTACCGGATTCCTTATCCATGTAACTCACTCTAATATAGCTTTCATGCTCAAGATGATTTACAGAAAGTACCCCGTCCTTGATTTGAATTACTCTTACTGTCTCTGTACCACCATTGTTGGTTCTGGTCTGCAGCTTTTTGTTCTCCAGGTCGATATAGTCAATGTATCTACGATAGGAAGCATATTCATTGCCGGTTCCCTCGTATACATATTCCGTATCTCCTTCCAAAGGAAAATAATCCTCCAGGGTCAAAGCTTCCTCTTCTCCGACGGAAGCCTCTATCCCCTCTTCTCCGGGAGAAACCTCCGGTGGTAGTGTCACAATCGGCGGCGTGGTCGGTGACAAATCACCATCCCCATTCTTATCACTATCCTTATTACATCCGGTTAAGGCTACCAGAAGCGATATCATAATCATTGACAAAATTAACTTTTTCATAAACTCCTCCATTTCTCATATCATGATAGATAATAGGGAATGAACCTATTTCTATTATTGCATATCCTTTCCCATTCATACATTGGACGAGGCTTTCTCCTAAGATGTTCCATTTAAGGTAATACTTTTATCATGGTGATATCGGATGCTTCCAATACATGCCAAATAGTGATTCATTTATGACCTATTTATCAAGTTCATTGATTTTTAGCAACCATATAATGTATAATATTACCATGTATTTCATTCAAGAGGAATGAAAAGAAATACAAAAGGGGGGAGGTATTGTCCTTATGCGAATTATATCGAGTCATCTTAAGCTTAAAGTAGTAATGGTTATTCTTGTTTTTCTTGTTGCACTAATATTCATATTTCCAATAAACCATCTACTTACCAAGAAGGAATTAAATACTCTGATCTCGGAAAAAGGAATTACTCCAATATCAACGTATGATATTGGTTATTTGTATACCGATATTATTTATAAGGATGTTAAAAGTAATGAGATGCTACAATTATTAGCCTATAAAAATAGATGGGGTAAAATCAAAACAAAGCAGTATGCATTTTATCGACCGAACCGAATAAATAAAGTGGAAGTTGAATATTGGGGACCTAATCCATATTCCTATTATTTAGATGGATATGTTGGAATCGAAATATTGAGCAAAGACATTTTGGATGAAGCCAAGAGTGCTGAAGTTACTTTTAACAATGGTTTCGTAGTACGCGCCATTTTCCAGGATTCAAATATATTGCTGCTACATGCAAAAAGAAATTTTATATGGGAAAAACCAATGTTACAGACGATAGAAATATTTAATGATGAAGGTAACGTTATCCATGGATTTTACACCTCTTATGATTTTTTTCCCAATCGATAATCTAGTACAAAATATGTACTAGGCTCAACATGAAAATAGCAGGAGGTAGATCATTCCATCTGCCAGCCTGCTATCTTATCACTTCACAATATATCATTTATAAGGAATTACTCAGTTCAAACAATTTCTATCTCTATCCCCTCATCAGTCCTGCCACATTACTATAGATCCGCTTCGCAATAAGGGAATTATTCATGGTATATAGATGGATCCCATCCACTCCCTGTGCAATTAGGTCTACGATTTGATCAACAGCATAAGCAATCCCGGCATCCCTAAGCGCCTCCGGCGAGTGTTCAAAGCGCTGCATCATCTTAGTGAACTTAGCAGGAAGACTGGCTCCGCATAAGGTAACCATCCGCTCAATCTGTGCTTTATTTACGACGGGCATAATTCCTGCTTGAATAGGAGCTTTAATTCCCGCCCCTCTTGCTTTCTCTAGAAAGGAGTAGAAAAAGCTATTATCAAAGAAGAGCTGAGAAATCAGATGCTCAGCACCCGCCTCCACCTTACTCTTAAGGTGATGTATGTCCTCCTCCGGATTAATCGAATCGATATGTCCCTCCGGATAACAGGCTCCCGATACATGAAAGCCTCCTCGCTCTTTGATATAGGCAACCAGCTCACTGGCATATCGGAATTCCTTCTTCGGGGTAATCTCGGGACTAATATCTCCTCTAAGTGCCAGAATATTTTCGATCCCGTTTTGCTCCAGGAGATTAAGTATCTTATCAATTTCCTCCTTTGAATAATTAACACAGGTAAGATGAGCCAGTGGTGGTGTATTGTATTTGGTTCGTATTACGGTAGCGATATCGCAGGTAGCAGTATCGCCGGCATTACCTCCCGCACCATAGGTCACACTGATAAAATCAGGCTGTAAATCCTGCAAATCATTCAGCGTACTGTATATAGTCTCTATGGAGCTGCTCTTTTTCGGAGGGAACACCTCTAAGGACAGTACCGTCTTTTTCTCATGAAATAAATTAGCTATCTGCATTAATTTCTCCCCATCCTATTCTATGGATTTAATCCAACAGCGTCGGCGCTTATGCTGCCTGGTCTCATAATGCTTCCACAACGCCTGAACCTGATGATTATTCTCTAACTCCGGTCCTGTTTCTGCGATCTCAAAGCCTTCTCGTCTTGCGGTATCCGCCATAGAATTCATTAGGATGGCTGTCAAGCCCTTGTTCTGCATATTAGGCAGAACACCAATCAGATAAAGATCAAGAACCCTTGATTCTGCATAGGGGGCTCGAAGAAGATGATACCATCCAAAGGGAAGCAATCTTCCCCCACTCTTCTTAGCCGCTTTATTTAATGAAGGCATCGCTAATCCAAAGCCAACCAGCTGACCATTCTCATCAACCAACAGCTTCACAAATTTCGGATTAATTAATAGAATGAATTCATCATAGTATTTCATTATCTGCCGATAGGATAACTTAACCGTACCATACAGATTTTCATAGGCTATATTATATAGATCAAATATCTTTGTAATATAAGGCTTAATCTGATTCCTGGTTTTAGGCTCTATTAATTTTAGCTTATGCCTTTTTAATACAGCCTTGGCAAGAAGATCCATTCTCTCATCCGCTTCCTTTGGGATCTGTACCTGATATTCCACCCAGTCCGTATCCCCGCTAAATCCCAAGTCCTCCATATGCTTTATGTAGTAAGGGTGATTATAGATCGTGATGAACATGCTTTCTTCTTCAAAGCCTTCAATCAACATCCCTTCCTGATCCATATCATTAAAGCCAATGGGACCATGAAGCTGTGTTAAACCCTCCTTACGACCCCAATCCTCCACTGCCTTAAATAGTGCTGCACTCACCTCATGATCATCAATAAAATCCACTCTAGAGAAACGAATCCGATTCGTGTACCATTTCTCATTCGCCGCTTTATTAATAATACCTGCGATACGCCCAACGCATTTACCATCCTTATATGCCAAAAACTGCTTGGTTCTGCAATACTCATAGGCAGGATTTTTCTTTGGATTAAATATATTTAGCTCATCGTTGATTAACTTCGGTATTGCATAAGGAATCTCCTGATACATTTTTGTATTAAAGCTCGCGAAGATCCGCTGATCTTTTTTCGTTAACACTTCTCTTACTTCCACCATAATGTCCCCCCATATACGCTAAACCTATGTCTAATTTTATATCAATATTACTTATTGTGCAATAATATGTTACTTCTCCTCGTATTTTCTGTAATAGGAACGTTAATACATCATTGGTTCAATTTTTTTATTTTACTCTTGCAATTCAAAAAGCTATGTGCTATACTAGCAAAAATTCCATCTAAGGAGATTATTTCCATGAACCATTTTATGCTCATTCACGTCATGATTTGCTCTAGACCGATTAGACATTGACACTTGTAGCTCATCGCATAGCTGCAGGCAGACATGTTTCCTTCAGTTATGCAAATACGGAATGGGACTATCCATAATTCAAAAACTTCCGCCTTGCATGATAGTAATCTATTATTCAAGGTGGTTTTTTTATACCTGAAACAGGAACGTTCAGGATATCAATATATCAAGGGGAGGAACATGAATGGATGCCATTGTAGTAAACGGATTGTCAAAAACCTTTCGAGTGAAGGTGAAGGAAAAAGGGCTTAAGGGAAGCCTGCAATCCATCGTGAAGCCTAAGTATCGGACGATACCGGCTGTGGATCACATCAGCTTTCGGATTGAAGAGGGAGAGATTCTTGCCTTCATTGGCCCAAACGGAGCCGGAAAAAGCACCACAATAAAGATGTTAACCGGCATTCTCTATCCCGAGGCCGGAGAAGCTAAGGTAATGGGGATCAACCCCACCGCCAAACGTAAGAAGCTCGCTTATCAGATTGGTACTGTCTTCGGCCAGAAGGAGCAGCTTTGGATGCATCTGACACCCTATGATAACTTCAAATTCTTTGGAGCTATCTATGATCTGACGGACGAGGAGGCAGAAGCGAGAATCGAGGAGCTCGGAAGGGTATTCGAATTAGAGGATTTCATTAACACACCGGTCAGAAATCTTTCCTTGGGTCAGAGGATACGATGTGAGATTGTTGCCTCCCTGATACACCGCCCCAAGATATTATTTCTTGATGAGCCTACTATCGGACTAGACCCGGTTGTTAAGGAGAATATTCGCACTCTGATTAAGAAAATGAATAAGGAATATAAGACCACTGTCTTTTTAACCAGCCACGATGTCGGTGATATCGAGAAATTGTGCAAGAGAATAATTATTGTAAATCACGGCAGCATCGTTCTGGATGATTCTATGGAGAATCTGAAATATCATTATCTAAACAGAAAGATTGTGGAGGTTAAGCTAAGAGAGGCTATGGATATGTCCGATGAGGACGGGATTAGCGTAATCAAGAGTAAGGGCAACAATCTGAAGCTGGAGGTAGATACCACGAAGAAAAATATCGCCGATGCACTTAAGCTGATTGACTCCGACAATATCCTAGATATTAATATCTCCAATGTACCCCTGGAGAATATCATAACTGAAATCTATAAGGAGAATCGACAACGAAAATAGTTCCAAAGACATATCGTTTCCAAGAGGAGAGACGATAGAAAGGTGTTGAATCAATGCGAAAATATCTGTTTGTATTAAAGGCTACTCTAATTGAGAGCCTGCAGTATGTATTAAACATTCTATTAGGCTTTATCACCTTTTTCATGATACTCTTTGTATTCATGAATCTGTGGGAATATATCTACTCCGATAGTGCCAACCTCATTAACGGCTATTCCAAGGATCAGATGATCTGGTATGTCATTCTAACGGAAATCATCTGGTTCTCTACCAGAAATGCCACCCTAAGCATCCAGATCAGTAATGATATAAAAAGTGGCTCCATCGCCTATGGTATAAATAAGCCCTACCATTACATTGCCTACATTATAGCAAAGCACCTTGGGGAGATTGCCATAAAAACCGTAATGTTTTTGACAGCAGGACTTGTCATCGGTTTTTGCTTTCTTGGCTCCTTTCCAAGCGTCAGTTTGCATCAGCTTCCGGTAATTATACTTTCGCTGGTGCTGGGTATGTTCATTAATACCTTCCTCAAGATGACCATCAGTGTACTATCCTTCTGGATTGAGGATGCCACTCCGTTCCACTGGATCTATGATAAAATGATTATTGTCCTTGGTATCATGTTCCCCGTAGAGGTATTTCCTCTCTGGGCTCAACCCATCATACGCTTTACTCCAATCTTCGTGGTTACCTACGGACCGGCAAAGCTAATCATTGACTATCACAGTGACATGGCATTACAGGTTATCCTATCCCAGCTTATCTATTTTGTACTATCCCTTATGCTGCTACTGTTCATCTACCAGAAAGGAGTGAAAAAACTGAATGTTAACGGCGGTTAAAAATCAATTACGTGTTATCCTATTATCCGTAAAATATAATATCATGAGAGAAATGACCAATCGTGTGACCTTCCTCACTAATGTTTTGTTTATGGTACTGAATAATTCTACCTTTCTAATTCAGTGGCTACTACTTTTCCACTTAAAATCAGATATCGGTGGTTATGGCTTTCGGGATGTTATGGTACTCTGGGCTCTGGCTGCCTCAACCTTTGGTTTTGCACACATCCTGTTTCAAAGAGCCTTCCACCTGCCGGCATTAATCCTGCAGGGTAAGCTGGACTCCTACCTGGTTCAGCCTAAGAATGTGCTCCTAGGCATCATTACCTCCTCCACCAACTCCTCTGCCATCGGTGACCTCATTTACGGATACTTGATTATTATCATATTCAAATTCAGCATAAGCAACCTACTGCTCTTCACTCTCTTCACCATTCTGGGCGGTTTGATCATGGGCGCCTTTGCCGTAATTACGGGAAGCCTCTCCTTCTGGATTGTACGGGGGGACTTACTTTGTGAGAATCTGAATAATGTCATTGTCAACTTTGGTACCTACCCGGACAGTATCTTCAAGAATGGAATCCGCTTGCTGCTCTATACCATCGTTCCGGTTGGCTTTGTAGTCTATCAGCCCATGCAAATTATCCTGAACTTTGATATTATGGCGCTTTTTGGAGTAGTGGCCTTTACCGTTGGTATCTGCTTACTTGCCTTTTTCATATTCTACAAGGGCTTAAGACGCTACTCCTCAAGCAATCTCATGAGTGCAAGGATATAGTATTCAATAAGATCCTCCCATTTATAAATTAATATACCGTTATCAAATAGCAGTCATAAGCTGCCTACAAATGATTTACCTGTCGCAAGCTGCAAGCTTATGTCAGAAAATGAATAAAATAATCCTCTTTTCGCAAATCCAAATTCATAATATATAGTTTATTGTGTGAATAATTTCATACAATATCTGTTTTATGTTTACTTATTGTTAAATTGTGGTACAATGATTGGTAAGGGTTACAAAATTTCACCCATGAGAAACTTGTTCGGAAATTACAACCGGCCACAGAATTTACTATCACAGACATTCAAAGCAATCATTCTAACACATGATTGTTAAGAATATGAAGCGCAGCTTAGTACACTAATCTTAACGTATTTTGCTAATGCTTTGACCAATCTTTTTCTACATTAACGAAAAGTAAAGGAGTGAAGTAATTGTATGGTACTTGAAGGTAAAGTAGTTGTAGCACAAGGTGGAGGGCCCACTGCAGTCATTAATCAATCATTAGTCGGGGCCGTGCTGGAATCTCGAAAATTTCCACAGATAACCAAGGTGTATGGGGCAGTAAACGGGGTTTCCGGAATTATTAACGAGGATTTCCTTGATCTTACGCAGGAAACAACCCACAATTTGGAGCAGGTAGCAATCACTCCTTCGTCCGCATTGTTCTCTACCAGAGACAAACCGGACAATGCTTATTGTAAAGAGATCTTCAAGGTATTTCAAGCTCATGGTGTAAGGTATTTCTTCTATATCGGAGGAAACGATTCTGCGGATACCGTTCGTATCGTAAATGAGCAGGCTGAATCCTCCGGATATGAATTTAGAGCAATTCATATTCCCAAAACAATTGATAATGATTTAATGATGAATGATCACACTCCCGGCTATCCTTCCGCAGCGAAATTTGTTGCACAATCCTTCATTGGTATTAATCTGGATAACAGGGCACTACCGGGTGTACATATCGGTGTTGTCATGGGAAGGAATGCCGGTTTCCTAACCGCAGCCTCTTCCATCGCACAGAAATACCCCGACGATGGTCCTCACTTAATTTATTTACCGGAGCGGCATTTTATTATTGAGAATTTTATTCAAGATGTTAAGGAGATTTATGAAAAACACGGACGTTGCATTGTTGCCGTGTCCGAGGGCATCCAGGATGAGAAGGGAGTGCCCATTGTAACAAAGCTCATCAATAGCGGAACCGATGCACATGGTAATTCTCAGCTGTCAGGCACCGGGGCTTTGGGAGACCTGCTAACGCAGGAAATCAAGAATAGACTCGGTATCAGCCGTGTTCGATCCGATACCCTCGGTTACCTACAACGCTCCTTTATGGGGTGCTCCTCGGAGATTGATCAGCATGAAGCAAGAGAGGTTGGTGAAAAAGCCGCTCAGTTTGCCATCTGGCATAACATCGACGGCTCCATCGTGATCAATCGTACCGGTTATTATTCCGTAGACTACAAGATGACGGATCTGAAAAATGTAGCCGGCAAGACAAAGCTTATGCCGGATAACTTCATTAATGCGAGGGGTAATAACGTAACGGATGCTTTCAAATACTATCTCCAGCCGCTACTTGGAAGCAATATGCCGGAGGCCCATATGCTACGCGCTCCTAGAGCGGACAAGATACTTCATAAATAAACGCCTTTCAGACGAAGCAACAACTATACCAAAACTTCATAATTAAACTACGAGGGGCTGTTGCAAAACGCATGTTTAAGATGAAGGAAAGGACAACTTGCATTCAAACCAGATAATCTCTTTCCGTATGGCAAGATTATCTGGTGGGGTGCATGTTGTTCTTTCCTTATTGATGGTTCTCAACAAAAGGCGAGGAAGTCGTAAATTAGATGGGGAGAGTTAAAATGAAGAGAATATTAATTTCATCCTTTATTATTAGCTGCTACATATTGCTGGTTTTATTTATTTTAATAGAAATCCTTTTAATAAATGCTGACCCCAAAATCATTATTTTACTTTTATTGATTACAGTAGCCTTAGGAGCTGTCAATATTATTAATGCAATTGTAACTGTTCTGAAAAACAAAAATGAGACATTAACGAGCAGTTGGCATAATAAGACTATGTTAGTGTTCAAATTAATCATGATACCATTTTTTGTTCTTAATTTTATTTTTTGGTATACCGCTACTTCAATCACTTTTTTATTTGGAGGATTCCTACTCATACCAATTGGTATTGTATTTACCTATATTATTTTGCTTTCATCGTCGACACATGTTATTTCCGAAATGTATGTGTATTATAAAAACAGGAAAATAACATTTCCGTTTTTTATTTTGCATTCCCTTTTACAACTACTATTTGTGGTTGATGTTATTGACTATATTTATGTACATCGGACATTAAATAAAATTTATAACAACGAGCAATAC